>CAYWGX010000019.1:0-22478 GCA_964457635.1 uncultured Leptolinea sp. | reverse complement strand
CAAAAACCGTCCCTTTGTGCTTCGCTTTGCAAGGAAGGGGTCAGAAGAATCCCCAGTCGAGGTCGAAGCCCTCTTCCATCATGCTCTGGTCCCAGAGATCCATGCGCAAGTCGATGACCACAGAGGTGCCAAGCACGGCTTCCGCATGGGTGCGGACATCCTCGACCATCGCGGGGGCGTAGGGACAGAAGGGCGTGGTCAGGATCATGGTGATCAGATAGCGGTTCTCCTGCGCCTGCACATTGCGGATCAACCCCAGTTCGATCACGCTGTATCCGAGTTCCGGATCACGCACTTCCCTCAGCGCATCCCGCAGCAGAGCTGCCTTTTCAGGTTCGGCAGCTTCAAATTCCCATACAGCCGGGTTTTTCTTTACTTCTTCTTCAGCCATTTTTTTCTCCTTAAATCAGGTAACAGGAAACAAGGAACAAGGAACAAGTTTCAGGTTTCTACCGATATTTTTTACCTTTTCCCTCTTCCCTTTTACTTTTTACCTTTTACTTTTTACTTTTTACCTGTTCCCTGTGTTCTACGTCCACAAACATCTCCCGCTCCATCAGGAAGCGGCGGATCTCCGTGATTCCTTTCGGATCGATGAGCACGGAGGATGGATTGATCTGCTGGAAAATCCATTTCTCCAGCCGGGCCGTGTTCAGCAGCTCCGCCAAAATCTCCTCGTCCGGGACGGTCAGGATGGTGGCGGAATAAATCAGCGCCGTGTGGGAGGCATTCCCTTCAGCGCTCAGCATCCGCTCCAGTGAGGGCGGGACTTTGTTCTTCGAAAAGCGGCGCAGCAGCGTGAGCAGGGACGTGCGCGTAAGCCCGGCAGCCTCTGCCCGGGAAAGCGAAGCGGGCGTGATCCGCAGAATCACGCGGTCCCCGTTCACCTTTTCCGGCTCTGCATACCGGGCAGCCATATAGCGGAAATAGCGCGGCACCTTTCCGCTGCAGGCGAGTTCTCCATCGCCGGAAATCGTCGGCAAAGCCTGCTCCAGGTTCGGTTTGGAGAGGATCGACTCCGCTGTCTCCGGCTGTGCGGCTTCGGAAAGATAAAAATTCATGTCCTGCGTGACCCGGAACGCGCTCAGCTCCCTGCGTTCCCTGTCGGTATAGGCACATTGGATCAGCCCCAGCCAGTTCAGCGGGCCGGACAGCAAAAAACGCAGCCAGGCACCCTCCAGCTGGAACCAGGACCCGATGCCGCTGAGGTCATTCCCGTCACGGTCCCGCAGCTGTCCGCGGTTTTCGCCGAAGGACCTGCGGAGGAACTGCGGATCGGCTTTTTTGACGGCAGCGAGTAACCCGTTTACGCTGAACCAGCCTTCCGGCTGCAGTGTTTTCAGCAGCGAAAGGATTACTTTGCGTGGTTCCGGCTTGGAATAAACCGGGGCCTCCAGCACGCTGATTTCAGGACTTTCGCTGAGTTCGTCATAGCCGAGGGCTTCCAGCCAGATGCGGATCATCTGAATTGTGGCTGCAGTACGATTCTGAACCAGAAAACTGCGTATAGCTTCAGAGTCAGGATCTCCTTGATCCCCGAAAAACGGACCTTCCGTGCAGAGCATCTCCAGAAACCGGGAATAGGCATCGGGTGCATCCAAACCGGGATAGGCAAGCGGACGCCCATCCCGCCGCAGCGCCAGCGTCAGGCAAAACAGATCCGGCAGGGAGTTGTCCGGCGGACTTACAAAAGCCGTTTCTGAAGGAATGGCGGGACGGACAGTCAGCGTTGGTGCCGGTGCGGAAGTCTGTGTGTCTGCCGGGATGATTCCGGAAAGGAGCTTCAGCTGATCCTCGGGAAGGATATAGCAATCCTTCAGCTCATTCCCGACAGGACGTATCTCCCGAAAAATCAGTCCCCGGTACCGGAGTTTCTCCGTGAGCGAGACCGGGTTTTGCCACATTTTCCCGCGGATGATTTTGTCCGTTCCGGCGACGCGGAAGGGCCCGAAAGCCTCTTCAAAGGTTTCTGCCTCGATAACACCGTTATTTTGGATGAGGAAATGCAGCGGCGGCTGCAGCTCCGCTCCTTCCGGGGAGTTGAGCTTTTGCCGCAGGACCGCCGGGTCACCCATCCGTGCGCACAGCATGCGGATCATCTCCTCATAATTCGGTGTGGATCGCAGTTTGAGCCAATAGGATGCGATAATATTCAGAAAAGCGGGCTCACAGCGGTAAAGCATTTGACGAAGCAGCATGTACTTACCCCTATGAACCGGAGGCCAGCCGCCTCATTTCCAAAACTTCGATATAATCCTCCCGCTGAATTCCGGCAAGGAGCACATCCAGTGGATCGGGAACCGGGGTGAGAGAAAGATCCTTCACCTGTTCCTCTGTGAGCGGGCAGCACAGCACATGGACACGCTGATCATGGAACATCCAGACAAGCCGGTCCGTGTCCAATCCGCGTTTGGCAGAAGAACTGCCGCCGGAATCTCCTTCTCCGGCTTTATAAAAGCGCGGATAGAAAGCCCTGCCCTCGAGGAAAACGATCTGCTCCCCGCTGTATTTGGAAAGATCCAACCCATTTCCTTCCGCGGATTGGATCCATTCGACTTCCTTCTGAGCCTGTGTTTTGGGCGGAAAGCGCCGGGGGATCAGCGTCTCGCAGAGCGGAAGCACGGAACCGATGACTGCAAGCAGCAGAAATGCCCCTGTGAAAACCCAGCCGCTGCCGGAACTTTTCACGGCAGCTTCAGCGCTCTGCAGTTCCGCGGAAGCTTCACTTGTTTCAGGGATTTTGAAATCAAAGAGAAACAGGCGGTCAATGAATTCCAGAACCGCGGCCAAACCGAAAGCAAAATAAAGCAGCATGATCCAGTCGGAGGGCAGGAGAAAGCGGAACCCGGAGGTCATGGCAAAAGCATTGCCGAGATTGTAGACGAGATGGATCACAAGCGGGGCCATACCGGCAAAGCGGTTTTTGCGGATGGCCGCGATGAGTCCGAAGGTGATGATCAGGATATAGACACTGATCAGGGGGGGATTTTCCTCGATGGTTTGGCGGGCATTTTCGCGGTACCAGAACAGGTCTCCCTCGTAAAAAAGTTGATCCGCCTCTTCCGGTTTGACAAGCCGTACCGGAAGGATCAGCAGGGAGGATATTTCGTTATTCAGGAAATGCGCCCCAACGGCCCGAATCGTTTCTGCGGGATGGGTGCTGATGACCTGCCAGAGATCGGCATTCGGGTCCGTCTCGCCTGCCGCATTGCGGTAGAGCTGCTGCAGGTATTGTCCTTCGGAAACGTCGGCATTGGCGGTGGTGTTGGGATGCAGGATCCCCCAGATCGTCCAGGGGCCGAAGACAACCGCAAATCCGATTATACTGATGAGGATCGAAAGCCATTTTTTTGAAGGCTTTTTGGCTGAGCAGAGAAAAAGCAGGATCACCGCGGGGATCAGGACAAAACACTGGGTACGCAGCAGCATGGCTGTCCCGATCATACCGCCGCAAAGCAGCGCGTACAGCGATTCCTTCTCATAGCGGTACCATTTGACCGTAAACAGGACCACCAATGTCACGAGCAGAAGCGTCGGCAGGTCGGACATCAGCAGCCGGGAATTGGAAACCTGCACCAGCGGCGTCAGGCGGATGCTGTAGATCTCCCGCCAGATCACCCAGGCTGCCGCTGTCAGTCCCGCGGCAGTGAACCGCAGGTGTTTCCCGATCAGGAAGACGATGACGGGGATCAATGCCAGCAGCAGGATCTGCCCGTTCGTAAGCTGCATGTAGTTGTTCCCGAAGATGGCATGAAGCAAAGCCAGAAATGCCGCATACAGGGGACGGACGACCGTCATCCCGTTGCGGAAGCCGTTGCCGAGAAGAAGCGATTGAGCCAGCAGGTCATAATTTTCCGCATCGGAGGCCGGGTAAAAATTGTTGTTGGGCGGGCGCAGCGCCGGGGCAAAATAGCTGTGGCCCTCAAATGCTGTCGTCTGCCATTGCCAGACTGCCGCTGCCCAGATCAGGATCACGGCGAGGACCGTGAGGATGGTTTCGGATTTATTTCCTGCGGTTTTCGGAGCGAGCGACATAAAGAGCGGCAGGAGCAGATAAAGAAAGAGCAGCGGAACGATCAATTGGCCTTCCAGCAGGGACACTCCCTGGCGATAGAAGGTGCCCGAGATCGGGTCCAGACCGATACCCGTACTGAGTGCAAGGGCGAGCGCTCCTGTCATGGCCGCGAGGAGGATCGCTCCCCAGACGAGTGCGGAGACAGACCCGGTCTGAAAGCGGCACATTTCCTGAAACTTTTGGAGCAGCAGAACGAGTGCCGCGAGCAAAACGAATGCGAAACCCCAGTATATCAGCGGTGTCAGCCGTTCCAGCAGGGAGCGCTCCAGTGCGGTCCTGCCGACCGGGGGCAGCAGAAAGACCCGGGCAAGGATCAATCCGAATGCGAGGATCCAGGCTGCGATTCCGGCAGCTTTCCCGGAGGAAAATCTATTTTCTTTCCTCATAAACGAAAGAATTGCGGCGATCAGGCAGAACAGGAGCAGCACTGCCATTCCGGCACAAAGCGCCAGCCTGTTTTTGGACATCCCCAGCAGGAAGATGTTTTTGGTTTCCGAGGGCAGCTTCCATGTGCTCCATAACGCATATCCGCCCAGGAGTGTGATGATCGTCCAGAATATTCCCCAAACTTTTTTCATCTGTAGAACTGCTTTCTTTTGTTTTTGTTAGGAAAGTGCTGATCATTGTGCCGTTGGGTACGGTTCCTTCCGTCACTATGCCTGCACCGCAAGGTGCGGCCTTCGGCCGTTCTATTCGGTGCAGGAGCTTCACCTACAGGGCGAAGCTGGTTGCTCCGCATCAATCTGGCGAAGCCAGCACCTTTCGGAGCAACCGGCCCCGCTGGCACATATTACTCAGTGTTTCCGTGGGTACGGAAATCAGGAACTGCCCTCTTTCAGCTGAGTTTCGCGAAGAAGATCTCGGTTCCGTCTTCCAGCTTTGCGCAGAGCTCTGTTCCGTCCTCTGCCGGTTTTTTATACCAGAGCAGCCGGTCCCCTTCATAGCAGGAGACTTTATAATAACATTCGACTCCGTGAATATCCATCTCCTCCAGCTCTTTCCGGGAAAAGAGGCCGAAGAGCGCACGGAGATAACTGACGTTGTTCATGTGTCCTTCCAGGTCGATGTCAATGGAGCGGACCGTGTATTCCGCGAAAGGCTGCCCGGTGAACTCGGCGGAAAAGCGATGGAACGATTCCGGAAGGACCTTTTCTTGAAAGAATTCAAATCCAGGTTCGTATAGATTATCGAGCATGTAAAGCCGGTTCTTATTGCGGTCGATCACCACCCATTCGGACGTTCCCTCAATGATCGTCTGTCCGTCTTGGGTGAAGCGGTAATTCCGTCTGCCGCGGATGCGGTCCGGCTTTTCCGGCCAGGTAGCGAGCTCTACCGCTTCGCCCTGCAGGGGGCGTTTGCTGATGCGGATTTTCACCCGGGATGTGACCCAGAAGAGGCCTTTGGGCGTCATTTTCGGCTGGTCATAACCGAGCTCTTCCGAATGGGCAACGGCAATGTTTTGAAAGAGAGCGAATATGTCGGGATAACTCAATCGGATCTCATAGTCCACGTCACTTGCAAGGATCTTCAGCTGTTGTGTATATCTGTTTGCCATGGTTTTTCCTAATTGTTTTTCTTATAAAAATTATAATGGATAATGTTTGTTTTGAAGGAGAATCGGTGAAATGCAATACAGCAGTGAGATTTGCATTTGGGTCTAATTCAATGATATAATTTATCCAGATCAAAAAGGAGGACGGTATGGATAAAAAAATTGATGATGATTTTGATGTTGATGAAGCTGTGAAGCACGATTTGGAGATAATCAATCAATCTCACAAATTTGATGACTGGGATGACGATGATTGGGACGATGATGACTTCGATGACTTCTGGGATTATGATGAAGACGAGGATGACATTGACTTTGTCGTCAATTCGGCCGAAGGTTTTCAGGTCGCGACCACCTTTGATAAAGATGGCAATGTGATCGACGTGGACGTGACTGACGAAAGCGAACTGGGTGATTTCGACCCGGATGATGATTCCGCTCCGGAACCGGCACTTAACAGTTTTATCGATCATACCCTGCTCAAGGCAGATGCGACAGTCGAGCAGATCACCAAGCTGTGCATGGAAGCCAGGGAGTACCAGTTCGCTTCTGTCTGTGTGAATTCCTGCTGGGTCCGCCTCTGCTCTGAACTGCTGCGCGGTTCCGGTGTGGCGGTCTGCACGGTTGTTGGTTTCCCGCTGGGCGCAATGATCCCTGAAGCCAAGGCTTTTGAGGCAGAAGCTGCCATCGAAAACGGTGCGACGGAGATCGACATGGTGATCAACATCGGCGCGCTGAAATCAAAGGATTATCGCATGGTTGCCAAGGATATCCAGGTCGTCTGCGATGCGGTCCATCAGCACGGTGCCCTGCTGAAGGTCATCATTGAGACCTGCCTGCTGACCAAAGAAGAAAAGGTTATCGCCTGCCTGCTCGCGAAAAATGCCGATGCCGATTATGTGAAGACTTCCACCGGTTTTTCCACCGCCGGTGCGACGGTTGAAGATGTGAAACTGATGCGCAGTGTGGTCGGGGAAGAAATGGGCGTCAAGGCTGCCGGCGGGATCCGCGATAAGGAAACCGCTGATGCGATGCTGGATGCCGGGGCGGATCGCCTGGGTGCCAGTGCCGGCGTGCAGATCTGTGCTAAATAGGAAATAGGATATAGGATATAGGAAATCAATGAAGACCGCGAAGCGGTCTTCATTGATTAGAAATTCTGAATATGAAGCACACGGGGACGGTTTCGCTGCTGACGCGAAGTCGGCACTGCGGAACCGTCCATATGTTGCGCTAATAATGTGCGAATTGCTTTCCATATTCAGAATTCCTGTTCATTGATATAACGATATTGTCAGTTAGAGAAAATCAACATGTGTTCAAGATTCGCATTGATGGTCAAGCCTTCCGAGCTGCAGGCTGAATTTGACCTGGATTTTGTGCCTCCCGCACTTGCCCCTTCCGAAGATTACTACCCGGGGAGAGGAATTCCCGCAGTGGTCAATGCGGCGGAGCGGGTGGTCGAGATCCTCTATTGGGGGCTGATTCCTTCCTGGGCCAAGGATATTTCCATCGCCAGGCATACCTTCAATGCCCGCAGCGAAACCCTTCGGGATAAGGCTTCTTTCCGGATGGCTTATCTGCGCAGACGCTGCCTGATCCCTGCTACTGCGTATTACGAGTGGCGAACCGTGGGGGACCGCAAGATCCAATATAAATTTTCGCTGCGGGATACGAAGATCTTCATGATGGCAGGGTTGTGGGAGTATTGGGTGGATCCGGCAGGAAATGAAGTCTACTCAGCGACAGTGGTCACCTGTCCGGCCGGGCGGGGACTGGAAAGCTATCATGACCGCATGCCGGTGGTCTTTGACCGCTATAACTGCTGGCAGTGGATGGAAGACCGTTCACTGGATGAGCTGGATCAGTTGGCGGCACCGGTGGATGCGGACTATTTCAATATCAGCTGCATGGATCCTCAGCTTTCTCAGCTTTCTTTATTCTGACATAGCAGCGGAGAGTTTCGAAAACCTTCCGCTGAAGAAATCCCGGTACGCGTTGTCAACCTCGATCGCCTGATCGGCCAGTGATTGCGCCGGTTCTGTTTCCCCGCTGCGGTAAAGCCCTTCAATGAAAGGCCACCACTCAAACGGGGCGTTGGAACGGATGTCAGCGGGTGAGTATCCGAGGGCGAGTACCTTGTGTGCCAGGGCTGCCAGCGTTCCCCAATCTTCCTTTTGACGGAGAAGTGCCGCCTGTTCATAGAAGGAGCACCAGCTCTCCTGCTGCCGGTCATAGACCTCCGGATCCGGGATCAATTTCGCATCCGTATCGATCCGGCTGAGGTTGGAGCTTGCGATCCATCCGCGCTGCAGGTCCGTCACGTGGGGATTGTCGGTATCCTCCGGTCCGAAGACCCAGAGGCAGTTTGCGAATTTGTTATCATGATCGATATAGAGATAATCAGTCGGCGGCTGATTGAAATGGTAATTGCGCTTTTCCACGTGAAATCCTCCGTGGTTTTCATAAAGACGCGTGTCATAGGAAAAGATCCATGTCGGCAGGTCTCCGTTTTCGCGGATGGGATTGGGGTACAAACTGTTCAGTGCGGTCGCGGTGGAAAAATTTCCCTGGGTCGGGAAAATGATCGTGTCATCCACGATCGCGGTTCCGTCCAGAATACCCGGTGCCCGCTCCGAAAGCTGATGATAGAAAGCGTTTTGTGCTCTGGTCAGGTCCGCTGCTTCCTGGTTGATCGTCATCTGGTTGTGAATGAAGAGGAACACCAGAACAGCCGCAGCGGCAGCGCCTTTTTTTGAGCCGCTGTCCGGGAACAGGATGGAAAAGATCCAAGCCAGCAGCAGACAGAAGAAAGGCATGGCGGCAATAAAGCAGCGGTCCGCGTGGGGTGCATCACCGGAAGCCGGGTAATTCTGATTCATGATCCAGAAGGGCAGAATGCCCAGCGCCATGCCCGCGGCTCCGGTGAAGAGAATGCGCAGGTTCTCATCTTTCCCGAATACGGCGATGTCATGACCGGTTTGCGGACGCATGAATATGGTCAATACTGCCAGGAGCAGCGCTGTGATCACGATAACGAGCTCTCTGACTGAAAGAAGCTTGAGCGTATCGATTGCAAAGAGCTCTGAAATGAAGCCGGTGAAGGGATAGCCGAGGTCTGCTGCCATGTTATGCAGCAGGGCTTTGATGCCTTCTGCGGGAGCGTTCAGGAAAAGGTAGAGCCACTCCGGTGTGTTTGCATTATACTGCGGGAAGAAATGTTTGAAATTCAGCCTGAACAGGCAGAATCCGAGAAATACCAGAAACGGTATGGCGAACCAAAGCAAAGCCTTTTTCCAAGGAGACTTCTCCTGTAAGTGGCTGAACCGGATCCACAGGAAGGGGAACTTCAGCAGGTTCAGGAATACGAAGTATTCCGTCACGCTCAGATGTCCCAGCATGCTGACTATGGAGAGGAGATACCAGATCAACTGCTGTTTTCGGGATTTGCCGTCCACAGCCCGCAGCAGCGCATAAAGGGAGAAAGCGAACAGGACATAGTCGGTATAATGCTGGGAGTAGGCGATCGCGGTATATTCCTGCCGGAACAGCGGACAGGCCGCGAAGAAGATTGCCGCAGTATCAGTGAGAAACGGTTTATCAGGAAAAAGATTGCGGAATATCTGCCAAAACAGGAGGATGACGGTGTATTTGAGCATGATAAAGAGCAGATGCCATCTGACAGGGGATGATCCGCACAGGGGAAAGAATAAAATGTGCGTCCAGGCAGAGCCGGGCCGGTCGTAAACGAAATACTGCCAGAAAAATCCATCGCTGTATTTCCGATGGATCAGCAGCTGGCTCCAGTCATCCCAATAAAACCCGTGACGGGTCAGATAGACCGCTTCCGGTATCAGACACAGAAGGAAGAGCATGATCGGAAGAGCCTGTTTTATTTTCGTTTTGGCAGCATTCTTCGTTTTCATGAGATTTAATTTTTCGGAATCCAAAAGTATATGGAAGTATCATCGTTTTTGTACATGGAAAACTCCCAATGCGTATCCGTAAACTCTTTCGGAAGATCATAATTCAGATCGTTGGAGACGAATACCGACTGTCCTTCGAGATACTTTGCCTTTTCAATGATTTCACTTTGGAATTTTGGTGAGATGAAAAAATCAGATGAATCCATGTGGTAAAACCCGGTATCCCGTCCGAGCCAGGCATAAAGAAAATTCGTAATATTGCCCATTGAAAGGGCATTCTGATTATTTTCAAGGTTTGCCATCCAGGAAATCGCGTCATCTATTTTTTTTGTGTTTTTATACGGCTCATAGGTTTTGATCTTATACGGAATATTAATGATTGCACTGATCATCAGATAAGTGAGTACGAATACACTGAGAATTGCAATGGAGCCCTGAAGTATTACATTTTTGTTATCTCTGGTGTCTTTTCTGAATACATGAGGCATATCCTTGAAAAATAAATCTGCCGGTATCGCCATGAACAAGGCTGCTATCGGCATGATCAGGTAAAAGTCGATATAGGTAGGCCGATTGATCGGATATGTCATCGTTCCCAACGCCAAAACAGCTATCGCAAAACACGCGGAGGATTGGTCACATCGTTTGTTTGTATTTCCGTAAAGAAACGTGTCTTTTATGCCATATCCCAAAAAGCAAAATAAGAAGAAAATAATACTCATCCATGCGGAAGGATAGGGTTTTAGTGTCATTTCATGTGACTCAACCATCTGATCCTTCTCAAAAAGCGGAAACAGAAATTCGCGGACAGATATCATTTCTCCGCCGAATATAACGTTGATCCCACCGCAGAGCTCGACGGCTGCCAAAAAGAAAAACGGTATTGCGACCGTATGGAGCAAAACTTTTTGAAGGTTTTTGGAGTCCTTTGTTTGCAGAGCGGAACAAATATGCAGCGCTGCCCAGGATACCAGAGCGAAAATGCCGAATTCCGTACTCCAGATGATCAGCAGCATGCTTACAAGATATCCCAGGATCGAGATCATTTTCCTGTGTGTATTTGCAGTGCGATACCACAGCGCGATCATCAGAGCTGTCACAGCGATTGGAAAAGCCCTGTGCGGATAAAGCTGATGCGTCAGGTAAACCAGCCTGGCAGCATTGATGTAACAAACTCCAAAAATCCCGAGAAGTAAAACAAAACGGTTCCTGATGTTCCAGCTCAGGATCCTGATCCAGATCAGCAGGCTGATGATGATCAGAGTACTGCTGGTGAGCATATAGGCTTTGTAAATATTACGGAATCCCAAATGATAAGCGATTTTCAGGATCGGAAAATAAAAGAAGCCGTAATGTCCATAGATGCTGGTGATCGTTTCCGTATACGGCTGGCCCCAGAAAAAGTTCGAAATGCTGTTGAAATAGGCATGCAGATGATAATAATCAAAGTAGGTGAAAAAATCCAGATTATATTGATTGTATGCAGATATACCTATTAACAGACCTGAAAGAATAATCACAACAGTGTTTTTCGTTTTTTGCGGGACAACTGCATATCTCCCGGATATCGCTGTGCAGCATTTTTTGTTGGATAAAACGCAGCAAAAGCAGATGAACGAAACCGCGGTGATCGATATCAGGAAAGGAGTCGGAACGGTAAATTCAACTGCGGGAAAGTAAATATCTCTTTTTTCAAAAATCAGTGACAATAGGAGGAATACAGATAAGACCGGTAATATGAGCTTTACGGGGAAAGAATCATAAGTGATATGGATTTTTTCCGCAAACAGAAAAAAAACAATGAAAAACAGAATGCTCAGGGCATATGCCGGTATATTTGTGATACCAAATACATTTTCAATTACCGGCTTTAAAAAAGAAACCGAACACATATAAAGAAAAATCACTGAGACTGCAGCTGAAATCATGCAATTCAGAAGCGTTTGATTTTTACTGTTCATGCTATTTCCGTTTATATGATGTTCGATAAAACAATTAAACTGACCAGTATCAGGAAAGATCGCTGAATCAGTTTAATTGTTCATTTATGATATTCAGGGAGACGCTGATTATTACAATTGTCGAAGGACACTGCATACATTTCCCGATGCCCCACGTCTGGGATACACGGGACCCGTCCCCAATATCCCTGGAATCAGCGCTTCCTTCTTATGTGGCCTATAATTTTCACTGAACCTTTACGATCTTCATGCGGATGGTGCCGCCCGGAGTTTCGACGGTGACCGTTTCGCCCTGTTTATGTTTGTGGATCGCATCTCCGATGGGAGAAAGGAAGGAAATTTTATTGTTCATCGGGTCGGCTTCTTGGGTTCCGACGATGGTATAGACTTCCTCTTCATCTTCGCCTTCCTCAAGCAGCGTTACAACGGATCCGATGTTCACGACACCCTTTTCGCGATCCATTTCATCAATGAGCTTCACGTTGGAAAGCAGCTTTTCCAATTCCTGGATCCGTCCTTCCATAAAGCCCTGGTCTTCTTTTGCGGAAGAGTAGTCGGCATTTTCGGATATATCTCCCTGTTCAATTGCGTGACGGAGACGGGCGGCGATTTCCGGGCGTTTGACATTCTTCAGCTCGGCGAGTTCCTCCTCAAGTTTTTGTTTCCCTTCTGCGGTTAAATAAGTTGCCTGTTCAGCCATTTCTATTACCTCTGTTTTTATGATTCTGAAGCCAATTGCTTCATGATTTCTCTTATGATTACGGCAGCATCTCTGGGTCAAACAGCTTCTGATACTGTTTGACCGCATAGCGATCTGTCATGCCGGCGATATAGTCACAAATCGCCACTTCCAGTCCCTTTTCGTTGATCGTCTCCTGAATATGCGTCGGCATGAGCTTCGGATTATTCAGGAAGGTGTCAAACAGGCGGGAAAGGATCATATCTGCCTTTGCGCTCATTCGCACCACGCGATAATGACGGTACATATTGTTGAAGAGGAAATCCTTCAGCTCCCGGTTCAACCCGACCATCATATCACTGTTCGATACTATATTATACGGCATATGGACCAAATCGCTGACAGATTCAATGCGATTCTGCTGAATCAGCTGTTCACTGTGTTCAACGATGTCATCAACTTCAAGCGCGGTCAGGGCATTGATAAAACGATGCCGGTCCAGGTCACTGAGCTTGCTGTCTGCAAAATGGATAATATCTGCAATCATGCGCCAGATGCCGAGATTCTGGACCATCTCAAGTGTCAGCAGACCGGAGCGCAGTCCGTCATCGAGGTCATGTGCGGAATAAGCAGTTTCATCAGCCATGTTCGCGATTTGGGCTTCCAGAGAACCGCGCAGGTCCGGGTTGAAATCCATATCGCCCATGGTGTCATATTCCGTCTCGTGTTTGGCGATCCCTTCCAGAGTCTCGTAGCTGAGGTTCAAGCCATTAAATCCATCGTAGCGTCTTTCCAGTTTGGTGACGATCCTCAGGGTATGGCGGTTGTGATTAAATCCACCATTATTGACCATTTTCCGGGCAAGAACCTCTTCCCCGGAATGTCCGAAGGGCGGATGTCCCATGTCATGCGCGAGACAGATCGCTTCGGCAAGATCTTCATTACCGCCCAATGCCCGGGCAAGAGTACGGCCGATCTGGGCAACTTCCAGTGTGTGCGTCAGCCGGGTGCGGTAATAATCGCCTTCATCATTCACAAACACCTGCGTTTTATATTCCAGCCGGCGGAACGATGTGGTGTGAAGGATGCGGTCTTTGTCCCGCTGGTAGCAGCCGCGGTAGCTGTGTTCCTCTTCCGGGTAAAGACGTCCTCTGGTATCTTTTGAATGCGTCCCGTAAGGCGCGATGATCACTTCCTCTTTTCGCAGCAGGTTCGCGGATGATGCGTAATTCATGTTCCCTCCACTGTAAATTACCTATACTGTAATCATAACACGAGATAGAGAAAAATAACTGAATTCTTTATTTCAAAATGGCAGTGCCGATCCTGCAGCCTTCCAGTGCCTTTTGGATGTTCCCGGGTTCCGTACCGGAAAAAATCAGCGCGGATTCAGCTTCATTTCGGGAGATGAGCTCCTGCATAAGTCTCACTTTTTCGTGCATTCCGCCTGTGACATCCGTAGAAGCGGACCCGAGAATGAAACTGTCATCGCTGTGGTCCGCTGCATGGATCTCGGGCAACAGCTCGGAATTATTCGGAAAATCCTTCCAGACTCCATCCTCAATACCGGCAAGGAGAATGCGCGGTTTTTCCTGAAATTTTCCGCAAAGATATGTGAACAGGTCCTCGGTAGAAAGGATCGTCCCGCCCAGTGCACCGTCGAAGACTGTGTCGCCAAAAACCAGAGGGATCAGATGACGCTCAAAACAATTTGCGATTTCTATTATATCCCAGCTGATGACTTTTCCGTTTTCCGTTCTGACACAATTCATGGGAACAAAACTCAGAATCGGCAGACCGGCTTCCCGGAAAAGATCGGTCACAATATGGTTCAGCGCAGCCGCTTCCGCATGAACCTCCGCAAATCCAGCCCATTCAGCTTCCGTATGCACGCCCTGACGCGTACCGTATTTTTTTGCCGGAACATGTCCGAAGGAACCGGAACCATGCCCGAGCAAAAGCGGAGCTTTCGATTTATTCCATGCACTGAAGATTTCATCCGCGAGACGCCGGATCACATCGGGACGGGCCGTATGCGGCGTGTCTTTATCCGTTATGAGTGAACCGCCTAATTTCAGAAATGTGATCATAAAATTACCTTCCGTCCGAGAACTTCGTATAGGCATTTCAGGCGTAAAGCCTGCTCATAGTCTTTCGCCAGGATCAGGAAGTTTCCGCCTCTTCCGGCGCCGGTCAGTTTCCCTCCAATAGCTCCATGGGACAGACCCAGATGGATCCATTCATCCAATTCGCTGCAGGAGACATCGATTTTGCGCAGCAGTTCCTGATTCTCATTCATCAGGCGGCCGATTTCTGCCGGAGCTCTGCTTTTCAGGCTCTTCACTGCTGCGCGGACAAGTCCTCCGATTTCCCGGATATACGGTTCATTCCGATCGATATGCGCCCGAACATCGCTGACCACGTCGATCGTCCGGCTGCGGATCCCGGAATCGATCACCAGCAGGTTCAGGCGCGAGATATCAGCATCCAGCGCTGAAATTCCCTTTGAGCGGGAAAAGAGGATCGCCTGTTCATAGGCGATGGTGGTGTTGTCAATTCCGGAGGGCGTGCCGTGATAGACCTTCTCGACCTCATACGCCATGGCGTTGACCTCTTCCGCAGACAGCTCTCGCCCATAAAAATCGGCAAATGCACGGATGACCGCGACAGACACGGCAGCACCCGATCCGATACCGGAGGCAATCGGAATGTTACTGCTGATGGTCAGGACCGCATCCGGAAGTTCGTCAAGACCAAAATTCTCACTGATCAGAGAGAGCAAGACTTGCAGGCCGCTGCCGGGAATCAGTTCCTCGTAAGTTTTGTTTAAACCGATTTTTTCTGAAACGATACGGAACGGATGACTGCCGGGTTTTATTTCCGCAAAAGTTCGTGTATTCGTCAGCGGAATTGCGATTGCCGGCTCATTATAGACCACCGCATGTTCTCCAAAGAGGATCGTTTTCGCGCAAGCTGAGGCTTTTCCGGACATGATCAATCCTAACAATACAAAGCAAACACGACAGAAATTGCGTATAGGATTATAGTTCCCTGTAGCCAGCGGTCAGAAAGCAGCACTTCTTCCGGAGCTCCGCCCTGATGTTTGACCTGGATCAGATATAGGTAGCGGAAGATCCCGTAGACAACAAAAGGGATCGTCAGCAGCATCCGGTTGTTGGAAGGTGTCGCCGGCCCGGAGAAGGTGTATAGCGCATAGGACATGATGATGACCGCGGAGATGATGGAGATAAGCTGGTCAAGGAAAGGAACGGTATACCCATCCAGAACGGGCCGGGTAGTGTTCTCAGCTCCCTGCAGGCTGGCAAGCTCGGCACGTCTTTTCCCGAATCCGAGGTAAAGCGCCAGCATGAAGGTAACGATATAAAGCCAGGGAGAAAAAATTTTCACCTGGATCAAAACAGCACCGCTGAAGACACGGATCAGGAACAGGATCCCGATCGTGATGATGTCGATCAGCGGAATGTGCTTGAGACGGAAGGAATAAGCGAGATTGATCAGCGCCATAAGCAGGCAAAGCAGGAAAAACTGCCTGTTCAGCAAAAAAGCCATCACAAATGCAATCACGAAAAGCACCGCGCAGAAGATTTTCGCATTGCGGATCGAAATCTGCCCGGATGCGATCGGACGGTATTTCTTCTGCGGGTGATTGCGGTCGGACTCCACATCGACCAGGTCATTGAGAACGTAAACGGCACTGGAGAGGATGCACAGCGTGATAAATCCCATCAGCGTCAGCATAAAAGAACGCGGAACAAACAGCTGCCTGTCGAAAAACAAAGGCGCGAAGATAAACGCGTTCTTCGCGTACTGACGCGGACGCATCTGATGAAAATAGGGTGATGCGAGAAGTTTTTTCATTCTCCGGTCAGACTCAGGCTGCCTTTTCTTTCACGGTCTTCTTCCGCGGTGCAGATTTCATCTTCGGCTCGACACCGCCAAAGATATGCAAAATCACATCATCCATGGTCTTCAGCGGGATGATTTCAAGATCATTTTTGGCCTGCTCCGGCAGTTCTTCCAGATCGCGCATGTTCTTTTCCGGGATCAGCACTTTTTTGATGCCCAGCCGATGCGCAGCCAGCAGCTTTTCACGGATTCCGCCCACCGGCAGCACATTGCCGCGCAGTGTGATCTCGCCGGTCATGGCGACATTTTTCTTAGCGGGAACAGCCGTGATCGCGGAAATGATCGCTGAGGCCAGTGTCACCCCGGCACTGGGCCCGTCCTTCGGAACAGCGCCTTCCGGCACATGGATGTGGACATCATATTTTTCAAACCAGGCTGCTTTGATATTGAAGCGTTTGGCGTGAGAACGGACGTAGGACATGGCTGCCTGTGCGGATTCCTGCATCACGTCACCGATCTGTCCGGTGATTTGCAGCGAACCTTTCCCTTCAAACGCGGCTGCTTCGATCTTGAGCGTATCTCCGCCATTGGAGGTCCACGCCAGACCGTTGACCACGCCCACTTCATCATTCGTTTCCCGGTCAGTCTGGAAATAATAGGCAGGACCCATAAAGTCTGCAAGGTTCCGGTCGGTGATCACATAGGAAGCCCCTTCCTTGCCGGCGATCCTGCGGGCGACCTTCCGGCAGACTTTCCCAAGCTCCCGTTCCAGGTTCCGGACACCGGATTCATAAGTGTATTCCCGGCAGAGTTTGATGATCGCTTCATCCGTGATTTGAAATTGTTCATCCGTCAGCCCGTTCTCATCGATCTGCCTGCCGAGCAGATAATTCCTGACGATCTGGAGCTTTTCCTCTTCCACATAGCCGTTGAATTCGATGATCTCCATGCGGTCAAGCAGGGGTTCCGGGATGGTCGAGGTGGTGTTGGCAGTGGTGATGAACATCACCTTGGAAAGGTCATAGTCAACTTCCAGATAGTGATCGGCAAATTTACTGTTCTGCTCCGGGTCCAGGACCTCCAGCAAAGCGGAGGAGGGGTCTCCCCGGTAATCGCTGCCGAGCTTGTCGATTTCATCCAGCATGAAAACCGGATTGATGGTACCGGCACGCTTCATGGTCTGGATAATGCGTCCCGGGAGAGAGCCGATATAGGTCCTTCGATGTCCGCGGATCTCAGCTTCATCCGTCACACCGCCAAGGGATATGCGCACAAATTCCCGCCCGAGTGCTTCGGCAATGGATTTCCCGATGGAAGTTTTCCCGGTCCCAGGAGGGCCGACAAAGCACAGGATCGGCTGACGTTCTTTCTTCGGTTTCAGTGAGCGCACAGCGATATATTCGATGATGCGGTCTTTGGTCTTTTTCAGCCCGTAATGATCGCGGTCCAGGATCATTTCCGCATTGGAGATATCCAGATTGTCTTCAGTCGCATTATCCCAGGGAAGGTCCAGCAGCCAGTCCAAATAGGTCCGGGACATGCCGATTTCCGGGGACATCGGCGCCATCATCGAGATGCGTTCCAGCTCCTTCAGCGCGACTTTTCGCACATTCTCTCCGAATCCGGCTATTTCGATCCGTTCCCGCAGCTCGTTGAGTTCCCGGTTATAGACATCTCCTTCGCCCAGTTCGTCCTGAATGGCTTTTGCCTGTTCCCGCAGGTAATATTCGCGCTGGGTCCGGTCCACTTCATCCTGAACTTTTCGGGAAATTTTCGATTCCAGCTCCAGAACCTGCAGCTCCTCTGCCAGATAATGGTTCAGAAGGTCCAGCCGTTTCAGCGGATCAAGCGTCAGCAGGATGTTGCGTCTTTTTTCTCCGCTGAAATTGATTGTGGTAGCGATCATATCAGAGATCCAGGACGGATCATTGATGGAGATCACAAAGGGCAGCGCCTCATCCGGCAGTTTTTTATCGAGCGCAGCGCAGCGTTCAAACAGATTTTTCGTGGTGCGCAGGGTAGCCGTCAGACGCTTGGACTCATCCACTTCCTCATCATTGACCGTAAATTTACCGATCAGCACCGGAGTGCGGCGGACGATTTTTTGCAGGATCACTCTGCGTCTGCCCTGGATCAGGGTGGAAAAATTATTCTCCGGAAGCGAAATCAGCCGCCCGACGGCAATTTCCAAACCGACGTGATAAAAATCACGCATCTTGAACCCGCCGGTCTGATCCGGATTTTTCGGCATCATCACAACGGCGGTTTTGGCATTTTCAAGGGCATATTGGATGGAATCAAAATTTTCCTCCTGTTCAATGAAAACAGGAGAGATCATTCTGGGAAAGACTACATTATTCTGCAGGACGATGATGGAAGCAAGAAAGGTCCCATCTTCATCCACTTCAGCATCAGGGATGCGGAACAATTCCTCTGTCCGCTGGCTCAGACTGGACACCAGGTCCTGATAACTGTCCCGATCATCAATATTTAAAGGTTCAGACATTCAATCTCCGTAATATCGTAAAGATTCATCCGAAATAACGGATGGAATCATCATGTTTCATATGGATTTCGCGGATGCCGCCTGCCACGAACAAGCTTCCGGTGGCAAGATAACAGACATCATCGTTATGGTCATTTTCATAGGCAGCATATGCTTCTTCGAGCGTATCGGCGATGCGGTTTTCCCGTCCGACAGCAGAAGCGATTTTTGCCAGGGTTTCCGGGGCGGCAGCCCGGGGATGGGTGGACCGCGTCATGATAAAGCGGTCTACATGCGGAGCAAGCTCACGGATCATTGTCTGCAGGGATTTGTCCTCGGATGCCCCGAAGATGCAGACGATTTTTTTTGTTCCATAGGCTCGCTCAAGCACCTGTGATAGTTTCCGGATTGAATCCATGTTGTGGGCACCGTCCACCACCAGCGGTTTTTCCCTGCACAAGGTCTCAAACCGGCAGGGCCAGAAGGTTTTTCCGATCCCTTCGCACGCTTTAGCAAGATCCAGAGAATTGAATCTTGATTTCAGTTTGTTCAGTGCGGCAAATACAGCCGCGGCATTTTCCAGCTGATGGCTGCCTTCGAGAGAGAGCGGAACAATGGACGGTTCCCAGCCGTTATGCTCTGTGGTCCGACAATAGATTTCCATCAGCTTCTGTTCTTCAACCCGCCAGATCATCATTGCATCGGGACCGCTGCAGTTCCGCAGATTCATAAAATGATATCGATCCGGTACATTGATCCAGGGACTGTTCTTTTTTGCAGCGGCAGCTTTGATAACGGCTGCAGCTTCCGGATAAGGCTGGAATCCACAGATCACGGGCACGTTCGGCTTGATGATCCCGGCCTTTTCCGCTGCTATTTTTTCGATCGTATCCCCGAGAAAACTGACGTGATCCAGGGAGATGGAGGTGATGATCGTGAGGACAGGGTCCACTACATTGGTGGCATCCAGTCTGCCGCCGAGCCCGGTTTCGACTACGGCGAAGTCCACGTTCTGCTCCCTGAAATATTCAAAGGCCATGGCAGTCGTGAACTCGAAGGTGCTGACATGCTCATCTGCGCCGATTTTGGAAGCGATCCGGTTGGTCAGGTCAACGATTTCTTCATCACTGATCATTTTTCCGTCGACCATGATCCGTTCATTAAAGCGGATCAGATGCGGAGAAGTATAAAGACCGGTTTTATAGCCGGCATTCTGCAGTGCTGCTGCCAGCATTGCGCAGACAGATCCCTTCCCTTTTGTCCCGGCCACATGGACGATCGGATAGGCATTTTGCGGGGCACCGAGCTTGTTTGTCAGGCTGCGGATCGACTCCAGCGTGAACACATCATTGGAAATATCCTTCGCATGTGTCATGCTGTAGTCCACAAGCGAATAGATCAAATCAAGAGCTTCATCAATTGTTTTTACCATAGCTGCATATTCTAACAGGAATTTGACTTTCACAGATAAATTACATTATCATCTTACTTCTTACGTCGTACCTCTTACTTCTTACCTTCTACCTTTTCCCTTTTCCCTTTTCCCTTTTACCTTTTACATTTTCCCTTTTACATTTTACTTTTTACCTTTTACATTTTACTTTTTACATTTTACTTTTTACTTTTTCCCCGTCAGCTTCTGTATCCCCTTGGCGACCATCACGACAAAATCCTGTGCATTGGTCACAATGCCGGTAGCGCTCAGGCTGCCGCGGTCGACCAGCTTGTTGATGGCAAACTCCGAAACATCGACGGTATAGATAAACAGCGGGCGGACCGACCCGTTGACGACCCGGTAACAGGGCGTCATGTTGCAGGCTGCGATGGTGTGCAGCTGGGTCGCAAGACAGATCACGGTCGTAGCCATGCGGATCAGGCTCCGCATTTTGTCCTGAGCATCATAAACGTTCGGGATCACCTCCGGCAGTGGTCCGTCGTCACGGATCGATCCTGCAAGAACAAACGGCACCTCATTCCGAATGCAGCTTTCAATGATGCCGTCCTCGATGCGGTATTTTTCGACAAATTTTTTGATCGAGCCCTCCCTGCGAACGCGGTTGAGGATCTCGATGTGGTTATAGTGTCCGTTATGCTGCGGCTTCTGGGAATAGATGTTCTGCCCCAAAGCCGTACCGAACAGACCGGCTTCCAGGTCATGAGTAGCCAATGCATTCCCTGCCAGAATCCCCTGGACAAATCCGTTTTCGATCAGATAGCGCATGGATTCCCGTGCATCTGCGTCAAAAGCACAGGCCGGTCCCATCACCCAGAGCACATTTCCCTGATGTTCCCGTTCATACATCAGCAGGTTATACAAGGTGTCATAATCCTGGGAAAACGGCGTTTCCCGGGAGCGCCCGGTGCGGAACTGGAAGCTGTCCCCGGGGATGTACTGCTCCTGGAATCCGTTGTCATGCAGCAGAATGCCGTCAATTCCGTTGTCCGTGCGTCCGAGGATCACACGGTCTCCCTTCTTCAGATTGCGGAACTCGACAGCATCCAGACGTCCGTCATCCCGGATCACCACACAGCAATCCATGCGGCTTTCTTCGATCAGTTTCCACTCCCCGCTAATCTTGAAATACTCGGGGAACATGGATGTCCCGTGAAACTGTTCCGGTGCCACACCGTCAATTTGGACGACAGCAGTGCTGACGTCCGGTGCTTCTGCCAAATGCTCCTGCGTGAAATCAGGCGCTTCATAAACAGGGAGTGAAAATTCCATTTTACCTCATGAAAGATAGAAGTGAAGAAAAAACTGAAATATGTGCCAGCGGGGTCGGTTGCCTGTAGTCACTGTTTGGTGACGGAAGGAACCGTCCCCAATGGCACATTAATCAAATCAGAACTTCCTTAATTACTTTTTTCAAACATTTCCCGCACCTTTTCCAAAAAGGCGGTTGTGGTAAGTGCGGTCGGCTCAATACCTTCATACAAATTGGCGAGGTCTTTCGTGCAGTATCCGCTCTCCAGTGTGCAGATCACAGCGTTTTCGAGCTTTTCGGCAAAATCCACAAGCTCCGTGTTGCTGTCTTTTTCTCCGTTTTTCTTCAGGGCACCGGTCCAGGCAAAAAGGGTCGCGACCGGATTGGTTGAAGTCTCCTCACCCTTCAGATAACGGTAGTAGTGTCTTGTCACAGTCCCGTGGGCAGCTTCGTACTCATAATTCCCGTCCGGGCTCACCAGAACGGAGGTCATCATGGCAAGGGAGCCGAAAGCCGTGGAGATCATGTCGCTCATCACATCGCCGTCATAATTCTTGCAGGCCCAGATAAATCCGCCTTCAGAGCGGATCACACGGGCAACTGCGTCATCGATCAGCGTGTAAAAATAGGTGATGCCGGCTGTTTCGAAGGCAGCTTTGTAATTCTCATTGTAGATTCGTTCAAAGATCGCCTTGAAGGTGCCGTCATATTTCTTCGAGATGGTATCCTTGCAGGAAAACCACAGGTCTTCTTTTCTTCCCAGTGCAAATTGGAAGCAGGAGCGGGCAAAGGATTCAATGGAGGTATCCTTGTTATAGGTACCCTGCAGCACACCGGGACACTCGAAATCATAGATGGTCTCACGCATCTGCGTACCGTCCTCAGCTGTATAAAGCAGCTCTGCCTTTCCTTCTCCCGGAATGCGGAATTCCGTTCCCCGATAGACATCGCCATAGGCATGACGGGCGATGGTGATGGGTTTCGTCCAGTTCTTTACCACCGGCTTGATTTTGTCGATCACGATCGGGGTGCGGAAGACGGTGCCGTCCAAAATCGCCCGGATCGTTCCGTTCGGGCTCTTCCACATCTTTTTCAGGTGATATTCGGCCATGCGCTGGTCATTCGGTGTGATGGTGGCGCATTTCACGCCCACACAATACTTTTTGATGGCATTGGCAGCATCGACCGTCACCTGATCGTCAGTTTTATCCCGGTTCGGCAGGCCCAG
>CAYWGX010000018.1:0-23155 GCA_964457635.1 uncultured Leptolinea sp. | reverse complement strand
ATTTTAAATATTTCAGATAGGCTTGCATAAACCCATCTAAATCACCATCCAAAACGCCCTGTGCGTTGCCGACCTCATATTCGGTACGATGATCCTTCACCATCTGGTAAGGATGCAGCACATAGGAGCGGATCTGACTGCCCCACTCGGCTTTTACATAGTCACCGCGCAGCTCTGCCAATTCCTTTTCCTGTTCCTGATGTTTGATATCCAGCAGCCTGGATTTCAGGACTTTCATGGCAGTTTCACGGTTTTGTGTCTGCGAGCGTTCATTCTGACATGTGACAATAATTCCGGTCGGGATGTGCAGCAATCGGACTGCTGTCGAGTTCTTCTGCACGTTCTGCCCGCCGGCACCGGATGACTTGAAAACATCTATACGCAAATCTGATTCCGGAATTTCAATCGAGTCATCATCCTGCGCTTCGGGCAGAACTTCCACCATTGCGAAAGATGTATGTCGGCGATGTGCCGCATCAAACGGAGACAGCCGAACCAGACGATGTGTACCTTTTTCGGATTTCAGATAGCCATAAGCAAATTGCCCGTTTACAGTAACCGTGATCGTCTTCGTTCCGGCTTCTTCCCCCGGAGTAAAGTCTACGATCTCACAGTCGTAGCCGTGAGATTCGATCCAGCGCAGGTACATTCGCTGCAGCATGGATGCCCAGTCATGTGCTTCCGTACCGCCTGCGCCGGCATGAATCGCAAGGATCGCATTGCCCCTGTCGAATTTTCCGGAAAGGAGTGTCGCAATTTCTTTTTTCTCACATTCTGCTTCGATCTCGGCGATTTCGCTTTCCAGTTCGCCGCGCATTGCTTCATCATCCATCTCGGCCAGTTCCATGACATCAGCAGCCTTTTGCGAAAGCAGATCCCAGCTGTTGATTTCAGCCTGGAGGTCATTGATCTTCTTCATCAGCTTCTGCGCTTTTTCCGGCTCATCCCAAAGATTTGGATTTTCCGCTTCTCTTTGGGCAGCGGCCAGTTCATTCTTCCGGCTGTCCAGATCGACATGAGCAACCAGTTCGCTGATTTTCTTTTTTGAATTATTTACGCGTTCTACCAAATCCTGCATGATTTATTCCGATTTCAAAATTCCTTCAATAAAACTGTCCGGGTCAAACACGGTCAGGTCCTCGGGTTTTTCACCGAGCCCGGCATAAATGATGGGAAGGTCCAGCTCATCTGCAACACTGAATGCCATCCCGCCTTTTGCGGATGTATCAAGTTTGGAGAGGATCACACCATCCACTTTCACTGCTTCCTTGAAAGCTTTTGCCTGTGACATGGCATTTTGCCCGGTAGTAGAATCAAGTACGATCCAGATTGCATGGGGTGCTCCCTCGAGAGCTTTCCCGGTGACACGATAGACTTTCTTGAGCTCTTCCATCAGGTTATAACGGGATTGCAGCCTGCCGGCAGTATCGATGATCACAACATCCATCCCTCTGGCAACGGCAGCGGTTGTCGCGTCGTATGCTACCGCGGCCGAATCACCTCCCTCAACACCGGCAATGACCGGGATGTTGAGACGATTTCCCCATTCCTGCAGCTGGTCGATAGCTGCAGCACGGAAGGTATCCGCAGCAGCCAGCATCACCTTCTTACCGGCATCTTTATATTGTTTTGCCAGTTTTGCAGCGGTCGTTGTCTTCCCAGATCCATTCACACCCACCAGCAGGATAACGAACGGTTTTGCTTTGTTGATCATCTCAAGCGGGTCGTCCGGTGTAGTCAAACGAGCCCGCAGTTCCTTTCGCAGTGTTCCTTCCAGTTCACTGGCTTTTGAATAGCCCAGCGTGCGGGAAACTGCCTGCAGTTTTTTGACAACGTCCTCAGAAGTTTCAACACCCATGTCGGATTGAATGAAGATATCTTCGAGGTCATCCCATGTTTCGTCTGTGAGCTCATTTGTCCCCAGCAAGGTTGCCAATCTGCTGAATGTCACCTTCCTGGTCCGGTCCAGGCCTTTAAACCATTTTGTAAAGAAATTTCCTGCCACTTCTGTTTCTCCTGTTTATTTTTCTTCTGATACCAATTGACCGCAGCCTGCACCGATATCAACGCCTCTTTTCAATCGAACGGAACAGGGGATCCCGTTACGATCAAGGACTGATTTGAAGCTTTGTACCCGGTCATGATTGGATCCGCTGCCTTCATATTTTTTCGTGCTGTTCAGCGGGATAAGGTTCACATGGCAAAGCATGCCTTTGAGACGTTTGCTCAACTGCACCGCATTTTCATAATTATCATTCAGACCATGGATCAGAGCATACTCAAAGGTGATGCGGCGGCCGGTTTTCTCCGTATAATTTTTGCAGGCTTCCAGTAATTGATCAATTGGATATTTTTTGTTTGCGGGGATGATTTTATCCCGCACGGCATTGCTCGGCGCATGAAGGGAAACAGCCAGGTTGATCTGCCGTTTTGCCGCTGTGAACTGTTCGATGCGCGGAATTAATCCGACAGTAGAAATGGTCACACGTCGTTCCCCAAAGTTCATGCCATCTGGGTCATTGATGATATCGACAGCTTTGATGACGGCTTCATAATTATGGAAGGGTTCCCCCATACCCATCACGACAATGTTGGTCAGTTTCAGATCTTCTGCTTTCAGCATACGGGCAAAAAAAAGGATCTGGGCGACGATTTCACCGGCAGAAAGGTTTCGGATAAATCCCATCTGGCCAGTAGCACAGAAAGCACAATTCATCGGACATCCGACCTGTGTCGAGATACAAATCGTGTTACGATCCCGATAACGCATCAGGACAGATTCGATCATTTTGTCATCCTGAAGGCGGAACAGCAGTTTATTCGTTTGTTCGTCAGATGATTTCAGGTTCTTTTCCACGCGCAAAGGGAGAAAACAAAACTGCTCATCAAGCCGTTGTCTGAGGACTTTCGGTAAATTACTGAAATCATCCGGCGAGGCAATCAGTTGTTTATAGATCATCTGCCAGATCTGTTTTGCTCTGTATGCAGCTTCACCCATTTCTGTAATTTTCGAAGTCAATTCTTCAAGTGTAAAATCATTTATCAGCGGTTTCATGATGCATTATTTCTCCAAAATATAATTATACAGCAAAAAAAAGATTTTCCTCAGAATCATCCGGGAAATCTCTATAATGAAATTTTTCTTATAAGAGACATGGGCTTTTCCTTTATTTTTTGTTTTATGTCAAAAATATTGTACCCAATCAGAAGTCGTTTTTCTATGCTTTGGTGGCTTCACTAAGTGAAAATAGTATTTTTTTTATGCAGCTTTTACTGCGTAATCGATGTGGCGTGAATATCAGGATATTTCATTTTCAAATAGGATTTAAACGCGAAATACATGGAGACAGCCGTTATGAGCTTAACCAGCAATGCGAAAAAATCAAACGAATCCAACCCATCACGGAAAAAAATCAGAGAGATCAGTCCCGCTCCGACTTTAAAAACAGTCAAAGCCGCCATAAGATGTTCGTTTAAGAACAGCGATTCCCGCCTGATTTTATCTTCATTGTTATCATTCGGCATATTACATTCTTCTCCAAACGATATTAAATTTGCAGAAACTCTATTTCCGAATATTTACCTTAAGTAATTATTTTTCCATAAACAATCTGTAAACATAGTATACTGAAAATTTATATAAATTGATAATACTGAGCCTCATTTTTGATTGATGAAGGATTATAATTAGAAATATCGCCGTGAAATGTTTCCTTTGATAAAATGCACAAACAGTGCTGATTTAGATTTATTAAAATGTTGGAGACAAAATTGTGACATTACAAGACAAATTATATAAAATCCTGATCCAGGGTGGGTCCTGGAAGGTTATTTTGGGCGGATTGTGGGTGACGATCCGAATCTCAGCACTGGCGCTTTTGTTCGGGACGATTCTTGGTGCTCTTATCTGTCTGCTGCGAACCCGGAAAAATGTCATTCTCCGAACGATTGCTTCCGTTTATATTGCCATTCTGCGCGGAACACCTGTGCTGATGCTCCTGCTGTTGCTGTATTATGGTATCTTCGCTCGAGCAGGAATGAAGCCGGTGACCGTGGCCGTGATCACCTTTACCCTGAACGTCTCTGCGCATGTAGCAGAGCTGCTGCGGGCGGCAATGGAAGCAGCGGACAAAGGTCAGGCAGAGGCCGCCCGGACACTGGGCTTTTCCGCCTGGGACACCTTCCGCCTGGTAACGCTCCCGCAGGTGCTGCACATCGCCAAACCCGTATATCAATCCACGATCACGAACCTGATCCAGTGGACCAGCGTGGTCGGTTATGTCACCATCACAGACCTGACCCGTGTTATCAACAATATCGCCTCCCGCACGATGCAGCCTCTGCTGACCATCATCATCGGTATGCTGATCTATCTGGCTCTTTCCTACATCGTATACGGCATCTTCGCGCTGTCGGATCACATGGAGACGAAAAGGAGAGAAACTGCATAAAAGGAAATTACTCCGTAATGAGTTTGATAGAAGTTAAAGGATTGAAAAAAACATTCGGCTCCCTGGAAGTACTGAAGGGTGTGGATCTGACCGTTGAACAGGGAGAACGCATTGCAATCATCGGCGGGTCCGGCTGTGGGAAAACTGTTACAGATTTCGAAGTATGTTTACCAACTCCGTGAGGTCTTTACAGATCAGATCCGGTTTTGGATCGAGCCCGGGAAGTGTCTCCGATGTTTCATACCCGGTGAGAACCAGTCCCGTGGGACAGCCATAATTGAGACCGCCCTGAATATCGGTTTCATAGCGGTCACCGACAGCCATGATCTCATCCCGTGTCAGCCCGTTGGCTTTGCATGCCATTTCGATCATTACGGTGTTTGGTTTTCCGATTACGAACGGTTTCACCCCGGTGCAGGTCTCAACACAATTGACTATCACCCCGCCGCCCGGACGCCAGCCGTTTTCGGTTGGGAAAGTGCTGTCCGTATTGGTAGCGTAAAACTTGGCACCATGTTCACGAATTTCGATCATTGACCGGGAAATTTTTTCGTAGCTGATCTCCCGGTCAAGGCTGGCTAAAACCACATCGGCGTTTTCTTCGACGACTTCAATCCCGTTTTCTGATAAAAGTTTCTTCAGAGAAGGCGAGCCAAAAACATAAACTTTCGGTCCAGTTGGAAAATCCTTCCGCAGCTGATAGATCGTGGCGATTCCGGAGGTGAAAAATTGATCAAATGAAGCCTGAACACCGAAAGATGCAAGTTTTTCACAGTATTCCTCCGGTGTTCGGGTGGCATTATTACTGCCGAAAAGCACCTTCAATCCAATGGATTTAATAGCTTCAAATATTTCGTGCAGATTTCCGATCTCTTTTTTTTCATTCCAAAGCACACCGTCCATATCCAGGAACAATGCTTTGATTTTTTTCAAATCAGAATCATTCATTTTTATTTGATTTGTTTCCCGGGTTCCAGAACTTTATCGATCAAGCCGTATTCAACAGCTTTCTGAGCGCTGAAATAATGGTCTCTGTCACAGTCCTCAAGGACTTTTTCATAAGGCTGGCCGGTATGATAAGAGAGGATATTCATCAGGTCTTTCTTCAAACGCATGATTTCTTTTGCCTGGATTTCGATATCGGAAGCCTGCCCTTCTGCACCACCCAGCGGCTGATGCATGTGGATCGTGGCGTTCGGAAGCGCAAAACGATGTCCCTTTGCACCGGCAGTAAGCAGTACAGTCCCAAAGGAAGCGGTAAAACCACAGGCGACGGTGTTGATGCGGTTGGGGATCATCTGCATGGTGTCATAAATCGCCAAACCGGCATAAACAGAGCCGCCGGGGGACTGAATGTACATCTGAATATCACGGTCAGGATCTTCGCGGCTGAGATACAATAATTCAGCCACAACAAGATTCGCGATTTGAGAATCGATTTGTGAACCGACAAATACAATGCGTTCCTTCAGCAACAGAGAATATATATCATAAGATCTTTCAAAACCGCCGTTGCCTTCAACAACGCTGGGAATGATTGTGTTCAATGGATTCATTATAATAATTTCCTTTCTTTTCACATTATCAACTACATAATCATATCATACAGATGACAATATTTTCATTAGAAAAATATAAGTATTCTGCTAACAAATTCTTATAATTATTATGCTTTATAAAAAGAGCGCCTCTCGGCGCCCTTTGTTTTTGATTATTCTTTGGTTTCAGTTTCTTCGCTATTTTCTTCAGCCGGCTGTTCTGCTTCTTTTTCTGTTTCGAGATCAGCTGCGGCAGCTGCTGCGGCTTTCGCTGCTTTTTCTGCCGGGTCTTCGATCACAGGGTTTTCACCTTTGGCGATTGCAATCAATCTGCCGAACACCGCACCCATGTAAGTTTCATTCAATGCATCTTCACGAATATGTCCGAGCATATGTTCACGTTCGTGCTTATTTTTTGCCTGCTCAAGCTGCGGCTGCATATAGGTGAGAAGTTCGTTATATTTATTCTGGAAATCTTCGAAGTTCAGGTCGATTTTTTCCTGCTTTGCGAATTCACTCATGATGAGCTTGCGCTTGAGCTGCTCTTCAGCTACCGGTTTGATTTCTTCTTCAATAAATGTTTCTTCGTCTGTTTTCTTCATTTTCAGCCAGGCATCAAACCCGATCCCGCGATGTTCAATATTATGTTTCAGCTCATCCAAACGATTGTCGATCTCGTTCTTCAATTCAGCATCCGAATATTCAACCTTTGCAATCTCAGACATCTTATTGACGACCGTTTCGATATATTTGTTTTCTTCATCGCGTTTTTTGCTTTCAGCAAGGCTCTTTTTGAGTTCATCCATCAAATCATCAAAGGTATCTTTACCGAAGTTTGAAGCGAATTCATCATCATTTTCCGGCAGGACCATCTTTTTGACGCTCTGGATAGTGGTTGTATAAGTTGCGGTATGACCTTTCAGTGAAGTGATCACGGTATCATCCGGATAGGTATATACAGATGTAACGACATCACCTTCTTTATGACCCTTCAGGCATTGTGTATACTTCGGATAAGGCCAGGCACTTCCTTCATCGTCATCGGAACCGATAACAAACTGATAAGGCATTTCTTTCACCAGTTCAGTTGTGCCGCCTTCTTCCATCGGCTCGTCCAGTTCACCTTTGATCATCACGAAAACAAGGCTGCCGTCTTCAATTTCACCATCGAAAGGTTCCTGTGAGGAATAAGGTTCTTTCAGCTCTTTGAGAGCTTTTTCAATTTCCTCATCAGTAACTTCTTCTTCGACATACTCTTCGCGGATTTCACGATAATCACCAAGATCGACGGTGGCCTTCAGCGGAACGATCAAAGAGAATTTGGGATTTACGATGTCATCGAGGCTTTCCAGACGGCCCATGGCACCGGGTTCCACACCTGCTTCATCAAGAATGGCACCGTATTTTTCTTCAAGGAACATATCGAAAGCTTCCTGAGCGATCGCCACTTCACCGAACATATTCCGAATCACGTTCGCAGGAGCTTTACCCGGACGGAAACCGGGGATCTTCTGAGAACGGGCGATCTTTTTTGCAGCCTTATCCATATAAGGAGCAAATTCTTCTTTCTCAACGCTGACGTCGAGCTTTACTTCATGATTTTCGAGATTTTGCTTTTCGATTTTCAAGGTTGGTTCCTCATTATTATTACTAAATTTTCACTGAGCAGTTAACGCAGTCTGTAGGGAAGGAGGGGCTCGAACCCTCACGCCTCACGGCACATGATCCTAAGTCATGCCTGTCTGCCAGTTCCAGCACTCCCCCAATCCAAGTACGCCTACTGAGACTCGAACTCAGGCTCTTACCTCCGGAGGGTAATGTGATATCCACTTCACTATAGGCGCAAACAACATTATTTTACCACGGTTTCTTAAGTGGTTATGACATTTTAAGAAGGTATTTTATTCTGACGATATTTACGGCAAACGGATCAAAGCCAAGAGCAGCTGCCAGCTCATCAGGTCGCCCCATGGCGGAATCTCTGGCTGCCATTTGGACTTTCAGAGCGGCTTCTTCTTCAGAATCAGTGGTCACACACCAATCTTCGACCAGAGGTTTCATGTCATAAATTTTACCGCGTCTTTCCCGTTCAATCGCATCCTGAGACATTAATGCCTGCATTTTCCCCTGCAAGTCTTCTTTTGATATTTTCTCCGGGAAGGAAATCAGATAGACCGCACTCTGAATAACGATCGTCAATGCCGGGGCACTGTAAGGCAGCTTTTCTATGCTGAGAATTTTCAAGCCGGCAGGCATAAAGCGATTTACATTTGAAATAAATTCTATCTCGTCTGCTTCTTTCCCTTCCGGATCATCCAGCCAAATGTCCATCAGCTCACCCTGTGTCCCCCATCCAAGCGGGAGCGGCCAGGCATAGGCAACTTTCGGTGTCGGATGAAAACCCTGGGTATATGCCAGCGGAAGTTTGGCACGGAGCAAGGCACGGATCCAGACCTTTTGCAAGTCCAGATGACTGGTGTAACGCATAGCACCGGTTTTCTCAAAGGTGATGCGAATTCTTTCCATATTTATCTCCCTTCCGGAAGCGGACAGAACCAGCGAACCGATTGATCTTCCGGCTGAATGTCGTGAAACGCCTGGACGATGCCGCATCCATAGCAGCCTGTGCGGCAGTCTGGACGCAAAACGCCATTCAGACTGTTTTCATATTCCCGCCGCAAAACCTTTTTGCTTACTCCTGTATCGATGTGATCCCACGGAAACACCTCATCGGCTTCCCGCTTGCGATGGACATAGAATTCCGGAGACAAATCGTTTTCTTCAAAGGCCTGCATCCAGGCATCCTTATGATAATGGTCTGCCCAGGCGTCCAATTTTGCGCCCAGCTGCCAGGCCCGATAGATTACTTTTGACATACGCCGGTCTCCTCTTGTGCTCCAGGCTTCGAACATAGTGGATTCCGGTTCGGACCAGCTGATTTTAACTCCCGGAGTTTTCAAAGCATTTTTGAGAAGTGCCTGTTTTTGTGCGACGATTTCCGGATCATCCAGCTGAGCCCACTGAAACGGGGTATGCGGTTTGGGAACAAATGTCGCCACCCCGAGATTGAGCTGAGAACGTTTCCCGACCAGCCTGCGTCCGATTTTGATCACTTTAATAGCCAGGTCCGCTATCGCCTGAACGTCTTCCATAGTCTCGTTAGGGAGTCCGATCATGAAATAGAGCTTGATGGTCTGCCAGCCGCGCCCGTAAATCACTTCCGCTGTTTTCAGCAGCTGCTCTTCCGTGATGTATTTGTTGATGGTCTTTTTTATTTTTTCGGAAGCAGCTTCCGGAGCCAGTGTGAAACCACCGGCACGCGAACCGCGCAGCTGTTCCAGAATATCAACAGAGACCGTATCGATACGCAGGGAAGGCAATGCAACGTTCAGCTTTCGTTTTTGATAAATGTCATGCAATTCAGTAACTAATTGCTGAATCGGACGATAATCAGAAGAAGACAGGGAAAGCAATGCTGCCTCTTCATAACCTGTGTCATCCAGTGCCTTTGAAAGTGATTTGACCACCATGTCAGACGGTCGTTCCCGAACCGGTCGTGTGATAAATCCCGCCTGGCAAAACCTGCAGCCCCGGCTGCATCCCCGCATGATTTCCACCGCCACACGATTCTGCACTACATCAATAGAGGGTACGATAAACCGTTCCGGCGGCTCCGGGAGGACCGGCAGGATACGTTTTTTTATGCGCTGTTTCACACCGGGATGAATGGGTGTAATGGAAGCTACGGTTCCATCCGTATTATAAGTCGGTTCATAAAAGGCAGGTACATATACGCCTTCTATTTCAGAAAGTTTTTCCAGCAGACTGCCTTTTTTCTCCCCGCCTTTTTTCCATTGCCGGTAACATTCTATAATTTCCGGAAAAACTTCTTCACCTTCGCCGATAACAAATGCATCGATAAAAGGAGACATCGGCTCCGGATTGAAAGTTGAATGACCGCCCGCGATGATCAAAGGGCAGCTTTCATCCCTTTCCTTCGAAAAAACCGACATACCGGCAAGGTCAATGAGTGTCAAAACATTGGTATACAGGCTTTCATACGGGATCGTGATCCCGATAATATTCATATCACTGAGCTGTGTTTTGCTTTCCAGGGTGTAAAGGGGAATACTATGCGAACGCATTTCCGCTTCCATATCTTCCCAGGGAAGGTAAACCCTTTCAGCCCATACTTCCGGCATTTTGTTTAATTGGTCATAGAAGATTGCCAGACCAAGGTTGGGAACACCAAGATCGTAAATATCCGGGAATGCCAGCGCGACACGGGTTTCTACCTGAGCAGGATCTTTCATCACCGCATTATATTCTCCACCGACATATCGTCCCGGTTTTTGAACTTTCAGCAAAAAAGTATCTATGTTTTTTTCGATTTCATTCGGCTGCATCTGACCATCCAAATTAATACGTTATATAGAAGTTATTAAACATCTTTTTTCTATTATATATTTTTTCTCATAAAATAAGACGTATCAAGTGAAACATTATTATTTTAAATTGACAAAAAATCACACTTAAGGAAACGCTGATTAATCCAACATGCCTCTAAATGCACCACGATAAATGTGTTTCCCGTGACACAGGTGAAATACACAGTAAAGAGGGAGATTGGGGACGGGTCCCGTATGTCCCAGACGTGGGACATCGGGAAATGTCCGCAGTGTCCCTGGAGTTAGAGTTTCCATAAATAACGGATAAATTTCATGCAAAAAAATGACGGAAATATGAGCTCAAAGTTTATGATATGCGATTATAATTAATGTGGGTTCGTGAAACAACCCGGAAAGGAAAGATTCAATGAAAAAACTCTTTTTAGCTTTCTGTATTTTAATGATGTTCGTTCTCGGAACAAATTCTATTTGGGCAGATGCGGATTATCTTGAAGTCCCAGTTCCTTCTTCTTCAAGAGAAATCTCCATTCCTGCTTATTTTCTTCTGCCCGAAGGCGATGCCGATTCGGTTGTTGTCCTGATCCACGGTCATCATGGCAATCATAATGAATGGGGCGGATATGATGCAGTAGCAAACGGCTTGGCTGAAAATGGTGTTTTGGTCGCTGAATTGGACTTTCCCGGCTGCGGTGCTTCCGAAGAAGATTATCATCTGAATGCCATGTCCACCATGTGCAATGATGTTTTGGACGTCATCAATTATGCCAAAGCAACTTACGGTGTCACAAAAGTCGGTGCTATGGGATATTCTATGGGCGGGCGGATCGTCAGCCAGATGCTGATCGAGAATATGATTGCTTTTGACTCGATCGCATTCGTGGCACCTGCTGTGAGCCTGACAGATATGATCGTCATGTTCGGCGGGCAGGAAAATTATGACATGATGAAAGAAACCATCAAAGATACCGATGATATGTATCCATTCCCCGGTGCTTTCGGTGAACAGCTTCTTTCGAATGAATTCTTTACCGATCTTGAAAAGTATGGTGAGGATATGGCTGCTTTGGCCGCAGAAAAATACACCGGCCATTCTCTAACAATTTACTCGACAGACGACTACATCGTAAATCCTGCGGTTTCCCAGATGGCTGCCGATGCCTTTGGCTCCACTGTCATCACAGTCAGCAACCTGGGACATTCATATAATTTTTACGGTGAAGATCCCACGACTGTTGCCGCATTGAACACAGCATTGATCACCTTCTTTGTTACTGATTTAGCTGCTATTGAATAAATCGATACAGTTCGAGAAAGAAGCTGTTCGGGAACAGCTTCTTTCTTGTTTTAAATCACCTTTATGTCAAAAAACACTTTGACGGTTTCCCGTTCTTATGCTATGATTCTATAGGTGTTGAAATGAAAATGTTCAACGATGACAATGTGTTATACAGGTTACACTGGAGGAAAAATTATGAGTTATATTCGTGACATCAATCTTGCTCCATCTGGCAATGATAAGATCGAATGGGTACGCCGCAATATGCCGCTGCTCCGCAGCATTCAGAAACAATTCGAAAAAGACCTGCCGTTTAAAGGTTTGAAAATCGGTTTGTCGATTCACCTGGAAGCCAAGACGGCTTACCTTTGCCGTGTTCTGGCAGCCGGCGGAGCAGAGATGCACATCACCGGCTCCAACCCGCTTTCCACACAGGATGATGTGGCTGCTGCCCTGGCAGCCGGCGGATTGAATGTCTATGCTTTCCATGGTGCAGATGCAAAACTATATGACGAATGCATTGAGATGGTTGTCAAGGCTGAACCGGATATCGTTATCGATGACGGCGGAGATATCCTGAACATGATGCACAATAAATATCCGGAAATCGAAAAGAAGGTTCTCGGCGGCGGTGAAGAAACCACCACCGGGATCATCCGTTTGAAGGCAATGGAACGTGACGGCGAATTGAAGTTCCCCATGTTCGATGTCAATGATGCCAACTGCAAACATCTGTTTGACAATCGCTACGGTACCGGACAGTCAGTCTTTGACGGCATTAACGGCACTACCAACCTGATCGTTGCAGGCAAGCATGTTGTGGTTGCCGGTTATGGCTGGTGCGGACGCGGCACCGCCATGCGCGCCAAGGGACTGGGAGCAAAAGTGATCGTCACAGAAGTCGATCCGGTCAAGGCCATCGAAGCAGTCATGGACGGATTTGAAGTGATGCCGATGAAAGAAGCAGCTAAGATCGGTGATTTGTTCGTCACTACTACCGGCTGCAATCAGGTCATCACGGAAGATCATTTCTATACCATGAAAGACGGTGTTTTGCTCTCCAATGCCGGGCATTTCAATGTCGAAGTGGATGTAGCGAAACTTGCGGAGATCGCTGTTGAAACAAAAGAAATGAAGCCGAACATCATGGGTTACAAGCTCAGCAACGGCAACTGGCTGTATGTTTTGGGTGAAGGCCGTCTGGTCAACCTGGCTGCCGGAAACGGTCACCCGGCTGAAATCATGGATATGAGCTTCGCGATCCAGGCACTTTGTGCACGCTATGTTGCCGATCACCGTGGTCAGCTGCCTGTCAAGCTGATGCCGGTACCGGTTGAGATCGACAATCAGGTCGCTCACATGAAGCTGGAAAGCATGGGCGTCTCCATCGATGTATTGACTCCGGAGCAGGAAAAGTACCTGAGCAGCTGGCAGATTTAATTCGGGTGTCAGATTAGAGGCAAAAAGAAGTTAAGAAACTGCCCCGGTTCGGGGCAGTTCTTCAATAGAAATGAGGGTGAGCGTGAAAATTTTATTTGAACATGCAGATATTTTATTAACGGAAGAAACCGGATTTTCTGAGATTAAGAATGGATTTCTTGAAGTCGACGGGAAGAAAATTTCTTATATCGGCAAAGATCGTCCGTCCGGGAATTATGACGCTGTAAAGGATTTCAGCAATAAACTGCTGATGCCCGGGCTCATCAATACACATTGTCATGCTGCCATGGTCATGCTGCGCGGATTAGGGTCCGACCTGCCGCTGCATGAATGGCTGTTTGACAAAATGATGCCGGTAGAAGACCGTTTCAAATTCGAAAGCATTCGGGCTGCTTCTGAACTTGCATTGCTGGAGATGATCTCTACCGGTACAACCAGTTTTTGTGACATGTATTTTATCAATGAAGCTACGGTGCTTCCCTGTCTTGAAGCGGGAATCAAAGCCAACATCTGCCGGCCGATGCAATCCTTTGATCCGGCAGACGTCTATGAGACGATGACTCGCAAACTGGAAGCTGATGCGTTATATAACGAATATCATGGAGCGGGAGACGGACTCATTTTGATCGATGATTCGATTCATGCTGAATATACCTGCCGGGCAGAAATCGTTCGTGCCCATGCCGAAACAGCAAAAGCGCGCGGAACCCGTATGCACATCCATCTTTCCGAAACAAAAAAAGAACATGAAGAATGTATACAGAAATACGGGAAAACCCCTGCCCGCTGGTTTGCGGACCTGGGAATATTTGACGTTCCGGCTTATGCGGCTCACTGCGTCTGGGTGAATGATGAAGATATCGCGCTCATGGCAGAAAAAGGTGTCAGCGTGATGCATAATCCTTCTTCCAACATGAAGCTCGGCAGCGGCTTTGCACCTATTGTCAAAATGCAGCAAGCAGGAATCAATGTTGCTTTGGGAACCGATGGTGCTGCATCCAACAACAACCTGAACATGTTCGAGGAACTGCACCTGGCATCCATCATTCACAAGGGCTATATGCTGGATTCCACCGTCACCAAATGTACTGACACGCTGCGTATGGCAACATTGAATGGTGCAAAGCTGCAGGGACGGCAAGACACAGGGGCGCTGAAAGTCGGGAACGCAGCCGATATCATCGCCATCGATCTCGACAAACCACATCTCTTCCCGAACAATGACACCGTGGGGCTGATTTGTTACAGCGCTCAGGGATCGGATGTCTGCATGACCATGGTTGATGGGAAGATACTCTATGAAAACGGAGAATTTTTGACCATGGACCGCGAAAAAGTGATGTTTGATGCCCGTGAAGCACAAAAGATGCTTTATTAAGGAGTGTGAACATGGAACGTCAGGATAAAGATCTTGCATTCATGCTTCAGTATGAAAACATTGCCTGGTACGATAACGGCGAAGTAAGGATACTGGACCGCCGTATTTATCCGGCACAGAAATCCTTTGTGGTCTGCAGGACTCATCAGGAAGTCACACAGGCCATTCGAGATATGGTCACCCAATCAGCAGGTCCTTTCACCGCTGCTGCCATGGGGATGGCACTGGCTGCCTGGGAATGCCGGGACCTGACAAAGGATGAGCAGCTGGATTATTTGGAGAAAGCGTCTGAAAATATCTCTCACGCACGTCCGACAACTGTCAAGCGTATGGCATTGATCACTGAAGGTTGTCTGGATGCGGCTAAAGAAGCATTGGAAGCGGGAAAAGATACAGCCCTTGCTATCCGTGAGCATGCGATTGAGACAAATAATATCCGCTATGCGAAAGTCGGAAAGATCGCCGAATATCTGGTGGACATGATCCCGAATAACGGTACCGTTATGACACAATGTTTTGGCGAAACGATTGTCGGACAAATGCTGCGTGTGGCACGGAACCGCGGGAAGGTTTTCAAAGTGGTCTGCCCGGAGACAAGACCTTATTTTCAAGGCGCAAGGCTGACTGCAACGGTATGTCATGACATGGGATTTGATACCACCGTTATTACCGATAACATGCCTGCCTGGTATATGGAAACCGAAGGCGTGGATGTGTTCACCTGTGCCGCGGATGCGATTTGTCTGGATGGGCATATCGTGAACAAGGTCGGTACCCGCCAGATCGCTATTGTCGCAAAATATATGGGTGTTCCGATGTTTGTCACGGGAGCTCCGGACCGTGGGCATCCGAATGCGGCCTCCATCAAAATAGAAATGCGCGATCCTGAATTCCCGCTGCAGGCCATGGGTGTCCGTACAGCCGATAAAGGAGTCAAAGGCTGGTATCCCTCGTTTGATATCACACCGCCTCATTTGGTATCGGGTGTTGTGACAGACCGGGGAATATACTCTCCCTACGACCTGAACCGCTACTTCGAGCAGGGCGACCATGGTCTATACGAAATGGTGGTGTAGAAAAAATAAGAAATAAGAAATCAGAAATAAGAAATAAGAATCAAAAAGATTGATATAAAGACATATCTCGATTGCATGTTCAGATCCGAACAGTAAACATTGAATGACGGAGAAGGAATATGAGTAAAATAGAAGAACTGAAACAGGAAATTGTTGACAAATCGTTACAGGCTTTTCTTGCCGGTTTGTTTGCGGGTACCAGCGGCAACATGAGCACCTATATACCGGAAGAAGACATCATGCTCATTACGCCAACCAGTGTCCGTTATGAGACGATGAAAGCGGAGCAGATCGTGGAAATGCGTCTGGATGGGACAGTGATAAGTGACGGGAAACCCAGTTCCGAATGGCATCTGCATGCGGAGATGTATAAGGCACACCCGAATGTCCGGGCTGTATTTCACACACACAGTCCTTACGGCACTGCCTTTGCAGTAAACCACATGGCGATCCCAGCCACCCTGATCGAGGCCTATTTCTTCCTTGGCGGCGAAGTTCCCTGTGCTGAATATGCCACCCCCGGCACCCCGGAAGTCGGTACGGGAGCAGCACAGACTATCGGTGATAAAGGCGGCGTTCTGCTTGCAAATCACGGTGTTGTAGCTGTCGGGAAAGACCTCTCAGAAGCCTATCTGCGGGCTGAATATATCGAAGATGCGGCGAAAATCTATACCTTTGCCAAACAAATCGGCACTCCGGTAGAACTGAAACAGCTTTAGTCTCAATGTTTTATCGACAGTGTTTATTGTTTTTACGTAATAAAACGAAGGTTTTGCTCCGGTAAGTATCAAAAAAAAACAGGCGGGATCGTGAATGTTCCGCCTGTTCTTTTTGTGATTTAACCGAGGTTACAGCTTCGGAAGGATTTCCTTGAGTATTGTGATGATCTTCGGACCGATGATGTTTGCAGCTTCCAGCACTTCCTCATGATTGGTCTGAACTTCACCGTTATCGCTGTTTTTATTGGTGATCCCGGAGAACCCGAGCACACGCATTCCACAATGACGGGCAACGATAACTTCCGGCACAGTTGACATACCGACCGCATCCACGCCCCATGAGCGCAGCATGCGGACTTCAGCCGGTGTTTCGAAAGATGGACCGCTGAGCCAGATGTAAGTACCTTCCTTCAGGTCAATGTCATTCTTGACAGCGGCGGCTTTTGCCAATTTCCCGTATTCACGGTCATAAGCCTGGGACATATCCGGGAAGCGGATGCCGAATTCTTCCATATTCGGACCGCACAGCGGATTGTTGCCGGCCATACCGGCAAAACCGATGTGGTCCGTGATCAGCATGATATCTCCGGGATGGAAGAAAACATTAACACCACCGGCAGCATTGGTAACAACCAGTGTCTTGACGCCCAAAAGCTTCATGACACGGACAGCAAAGGTGACTTCATGCAGGGAGTAACCTTCATAAAAATGCGTACGGCCTTGCTGAACGATGACATTCCGTCCACCGAGTTTTCCGATCACCAGCTGACCTTTATGCCCGAAAACAGTCGAGAGCGGCCATCCGGGAATGTCTTTATACTTTATAATGACAGGAGCTTCACCCGGTTTAGCTCCTTCAACCTCATCGGCCAATTGGCCCAGTCCTGAGCCCAGTACAAGTCCAATTTCCGGAGTGATCGAAATTTCGCTTTTGATCACATTTGCAGCATCCTGATATTCTGCAAAAGAATACGTACGCATAGCTTTCTCCTTTATTTCAAGTTACCTTACCTTTGTAATTATACTGTATGATTTTTATCAGCTGATAAAAATTCCCGGTATTTATATCTTCATTTTATATTTTTAACGTCTCCCATTCGTTTCGTAATGTTATAATTACTGTAAAGTAAGGACTGTTTTATGAATAATATGCAACCGAATTTCAACAATCAGCAAAATCCCGGTCAATGGCAGGTGCCGCAGCCACAGAGACCGCAGCAAAATTATCCTCAATATCAGCCAAATTATCGGCAGCCGATAATGCCGCCATCCGGAAATCAAACCCCGAATGACAACAAGCCCAAGAAAGAGAAAAAACAAAGAACTGTTCCGTTTTCTGAATTATTCTCCCGCATATTTGTGGGTGCTCTGACATTGTTTATTGTTGTATATATGAGCTGGCTCTATGCTCCGCAGATCCGCAATTCCATGACATTCTGGCCTACCCATACGCCTACACCGGTGACACCTACCCCGACAATTCCTGCGACAGCCACGGTAACCCCTTTGGCAACCAACACACCGACGCCCTCCCCCACTCCGACACCGGGGCCTATTTCTACCTATTGGATCGCAGACGGTAATTCGCTGGATCCTGTTGTTCCCAACGCACCGGAGGGACTGGTTATCCTTTCTGCGAAAAACAGTGCAGAAGTCAATCCGCCGCTGGACAGTATCTATTGGACAAGCTCCAGCCAAATCGTTCAGGATCTTGGCAGACTGACCTCAAACTATGACAGCGAATGGTTTGCAACCGTGAATAACGGTTCCATTCGCTATTACATGGATCAGCCGCTCAAGGAAGGTCTATACGAAATTTATGTGATGGATACCTATTACAGTTCCGGCGGCAATCTGGATTTTCTCGTTCAGGTGGGGAGTCAGCCGCTTTCTCCAATGACCGGCAGTCAGACAGTCAATTTCATGACCAGTCAGTATGATCCCAGACAGAATTATGACACCTGGCGAAGCTTGGGGATTTATTATATATCACAATCCCGCGATGTACTGAACATTTCGACATCCTGGGGATTCCGCGATGAATACAGTTATGTGGCAGCAGACCGTGTCATGATCGTACCCCGAAAGATCACTGATCTTGGGCTGCTCAACGCACTTCCCGCAACGGGCACGCGGTATATCATGGATGATACGCAGGCGTCCATCAATGCAGGAAACAGCCAGTTTAAAGAGACACTCTCCACTGCCTGGGATGATTCCTATCAGCTGCTCATTAATCCGAAACAAAAAAGTACGATTGAATACAGTTCTCTGGAACCATGGCCAATCGGCTCATACAGTATTTACCTTTACATTCCGGAAAGTAAAGGCGGTCTGGATGCGGAAATTCAGGTGAAAACTGATAACACGATTCTGGAGACTGTCGCAGGATTTGAGGCAGTTCAAATCCATATTCCTACCGACGGAGGCTGGGTCCTGGTCGGACAATATAACACCGATCGTTACTATGAACGGCCTGTTAAGTTCAAGGTAACAATAACGGTCCCCGAAGGGCAGCAGGGTGAGTATCCTGTAGACGCGATCGCTTTTATCCGGCAGCCCTTTTAAAATCAGAAATCAGAAATCAGAAATAAGAAATAAGAAATAAGTTATAAGCTGATAATTGAGAAAAATAAGAATTAAATAATAAGGAGACAGATAGATACAACATCAGTTAGCCTGTCTGTCTCCTTTTTCTAATATCTAATATCTTATTTTTCCGGGACCGGAAGGGTTGAGCCTCCGTAAGGCATCATCAGAACAGAGGCGTTTTCTCCGTATCTGTTCAAAAGATCGTCCAAGGTTTTTTGCAGGTCATACACGTAATTAAAGTGAAGTTTCTCCACAAAGTCCTGTTTCAGGTCCGTATACAGATAGATATCTGCACGTTTCATTACCATGGCAATAGCTGCAGCCTTATGCCCGCCCAGGACAAATTCACGTTCAATATGAGGGATCATATCCAGTGGGTTGTCGTGTCCCAGCATCCATTCTTCAAAATGTTTTTCTCCAAGGCCCTCAATCCCTGATGCGATCCAGAGAATAGAGCCTCCATCACGAACGGCTTTCCCCGCATTGTCCAGTGCTTTTTGAGCCTGATAAAGATTCATATCCTTCGGGAATCCTCCGGCAGAAACAATGACAATATCGGCTTTGTGAGGAATCGGGAGCGAGTACATTTTATCCAGCAGTCTGCACCCTGCCCGATGAGCTTCAATTACATCTCCTGCAACACAGTGGCGGATCTGTTTGTGTTCATCCAACACCACATTGACAATGAAGGCAACGGGGACAAATTTACGCACGGAATCGATATCCTCCCGAACCGGGTTGCCCTCGATTTTCCCTGTAGTGGCTGCCGGTTCTACCATGCGGCTGTGATTCTTTTGTATCGCTTCGCGGGTAGAGACGCCAGGCATGATCGCTTTCATTCCGCCGCTGTATCCGGCGAAGTAATGATACTCAATATTCCCCAGACAGACCACTTTATCAGCTTCTGCAACCGGTTTGTAAATATCAACAGGGGTTCCATTGGCTGTATAACCAAGATGGATCATTTCGCCGTTTGAATCAAGGATTTGATATTGTTCAAAAACCTTTTCCCCGCAAAGCTTTTTCTTTTCTTCATCAGTATGTCCGCGATGACTGCCGAGCGCCAAAACAATTGAGACATCTTCGTCTGGAACGCCGGCAGATTTGATTTCATCCAGAACAGCAGGCAGCACCTTGTACGAAGGCATCGGGCGGCTTATGTCGCTGGTGACGATCACAATTTTCTCTCCCGGTTTCACGATCTTGTTCAAACGCTGGCTGCCGATTGGATTTTCCATTGCTTTTTTGATGGTATTCTGCTCATCTAACGGAATATCCGGCAGATTTGCGTGCAGCACATCCATCACGTTTTCATCCGGAACTGTGATCTCGATTTGTTCTTTCCCGATTGCAAAAGATTGTCTCATTTTCTGGTGCTCCTTCGAACAACTAATTTTGGTTCGAGCATGATATGATGCTCTGAATTATCTCTGTTTTGTATATGGTCTATCAACATTTCCGCTGCCAGTGTGCCCATCTGATTTCTCGGCTGTGCAACGGTCGTCATCTGTATCTGAGGCAGTCCGGCAATCAGGATGTCATCAAAACCTATAACGCCTACCTCCTCAGGTATTTTTCTGTTATTCTCCATTAAGTACTGCAGCACACCCAAAGCGATCAAGTCATTACCGCAAAAAACACCATCAACTTCCGGATATTGTTCGAATAGCTGTTTTGCCATGACATATCCGCTCGCATGAGAAAAACCGCCGTACAGGATATGATCGGCAGCGATGTCTTTACCGTGTTCTTTCAAATGATCGCAATACCCGTTGATACGGATCTCATTTGACTGACTGTTCGCAGTTCCGCCTATAAAAGCGAAGTGTTCATAACCGCATTCCAAAAGGTGGTCCGCGGCAATCTGTCCGCCTTTATAGTTGTCTATTTCAATATAGGATTCGTTTTCGCCGGGAATACAGGAAATCAGGACGCTCGGCATTGACAATCCGGAGAGATCCAATGGATATTTACCGGCGGGTTTATATATTATTCCATCTACACGCTGATTCTGCAGATGTTCCAATTGTTTTGCTTCTGTTTCCTGGTTCCAATGTGTGTTGCAAATGATCGTTGTATAGTCCCTGCCGGAAGCGTATGCATCTACTGCATAAGCAATATCGGCAAAAAATGGATTGGATATATCGGGGACTAACAGGGCAATGGTATTGGTTTTGTTGGTTTTTAAACTGCGTGCGAGAATATTCGGACGGTAACCCATTTCTTCCGCAGCAGCCAGTACTTTATCACGGGTAGCAGGACTTACTCCATTTAAATGGTTCAGTGTTCGCGAAACCGTGGCATATGAAACACCCGTGTGTTCCGCTATGTCTTTGATCGTGACTTCACCCATAACTTCAGTCCAACCTGAAGCAGTGACCGGAATAGAACCAGTACACTGCTTCAAAAATAATTCTCAGGGAAACACTGATTAGATATGTGCCAACGGGGTCGGTTGCCTGTAGTCACCGCATGGTGATGGATGGAACTGTCCCCAATGGCACATTAATCATCGCTTCCTTAGATTTTTAAGATCAAACAGTGATCATTCAAAGCAATCAAATATTTTTATAAAGGACTCCTGATCACTGACAACTGACCACTGATCACTTTCTCGCGATCGTCTTTTTGACTGCTTCAATAACTTTAGCGGCGGTTAATCCATATTCTTCCGCCAGAAAGTCCACTGTACCCACCTGACCGAAGCGGTCACGAATACCAACCATAGACATCGGGGTAGGAAGATTTTCACCGAGAACTTCCGCGACAGCTGCGCCCATACCGCCGACAACGTTGCCGTTTTCAGCAGTGACCACTGCGCCGCATTTCTTTGCGTATTCAAGCACCACGGCTTCGTCCAGCGGTTTGATGCACCACATGTCGATCACAGCGGCGTCAATGCCTTCTTTGGCAAGTTCTTCCGCGGCTTTCAAAGCTTCGGCAACCATATAACCGGCAGCAATAATCGCCACATCCTTACCATCGCGCAGAACATTTGCTTTCCCTTGTTCAAAAGTAGAATCTTCGGAATAGACAGCAACGCAGTTCTTGCGGCAGATACGGACATAGGTCAAGCCTTTGTTTTCCACCAGCTGCGGCAGGATGGAAGCCAGCATGGCGCTGTCGGTCGCATCGATCACGGTAGCTTCCGGAACAGCACGATACAGGCAGATATCTTCAAAGGGCATGTGCGTACCGCCATTGTAGGCAGCATTGATACCGGAATCGGAACCAATGAGAACGACATTGTTCTTTGCGTATGCTACAGACATGAAAGCCTGGTCAAAGACACGGCGGCCGGCAAAGGAACCAAAGGTGTGTGCGATCGGTTTCATTCCGGAAGCGGACAAACCGGCTGCAACACCGACCATATTGGCTTCCTGAATCCCGACTTCAACGATTTGATCCGGATAATCCTTGTCGAGACCGTAAGTGCCGATGGAATTCATCAGGTCAGCATCCAGATAGACGACCTTCGGATCTGCGGCAACCATCTTTTTAATCGTTGCGCCGAAAGCGTTCTTTCCGGCAGTTTTTTCTTTTTCACCGTTATAAATGCATTTGAACATCTGGCACCTCTTATTCCATTTCAGCTTTCAATGCCGCGATGTATGCATCGGCATCATCCGCACTCACATTCAGGTGGTGATTCAATTTTGTATCTTCAACCGCCTTCACACCGGCACCCTTGACAGTGTCAAGGATGATCATTGCAGGTTTGTCACCCTGATTCGCCTGGGCATCCCGAATAGCTTCAACGATCTTGTCCGGATCGCTTCCGTCAATGCGGAGTGTATACCAGCCAAAAGCCTTGAATTTTTCATCAACGGGTTCAATGCTGCAGATTTCATCTGTATAGCCATCCAACTGACGTTTGTTATTATCAAGGAAAGCGATGAAATTGCCCAGTTTGTGAGCAGGGGCAAAGAGCGCCATTTCCCAAACCTGGCCTTCCTGGCTTTCACCGTCACCAAGGACGAGATAAACGCGGGCGTCTTTCTTCTGAGCTTTCAGGCCCAGCGCCAAACCGGCAGCGGTGGAAGCACCCTGTCCCAAAGAACCTGTGGTCATATCGATACCGGGGGTCAGGTTCTTGTCGCAATGGCTCGGGAGGTGTGTACCGTTGGCATTGAGCGTCTTGAGCATTTCCATCGGGAAAAAGCCCTTGAGAGCCAGTGTCGCATAAAGAGCCGGACCGGCATGTCCTTTGGACATAACGAGACGATCACGATCTTCCCACTGCGGGTTTTTCGGATCATATTTCATGATTTCGCCG
>CAYWGX010000017.1:0-23944 GCA_964457635.1 uncultured Leptolinea sp. | reverse complement strand
TTTCAGTGTTTTGAGGCTGTTGCAGCCGGCAAGAAATCCCTGTACAGTTGTGAGCTTTGAAAGCGTCCCGAAGCTGCTGAGGTCCAGTTCTTCAAGGCTGCTGCAGTCCGCGAACATATAGGACATGTTTGTGACATCGGATACATTCAGGTGATCCAATCCGCTGAATTCCGTGACCTTGCTGAGCCCCTGAAACATATATGCGGTCGAATTTGTGACGGTGATGCTGCCTTCGATGCTCACTTTGGTGATGAAAGATCCCTGAGAATTCCACGGCCAGTCGGCAGCCGTTGTCCGATTTTCGCTGATCGTTCCCGTTTCATGGCCTTCCGCCGGTTTGATGGTGAGGACCCCATTTTCGACTGACCACATTACATTTGTGTTCATGGTTTCGCTTTGCGCGAAACCCGCAGAGGCGGCCAGAAGGGCCGCGATGATCACACATAAAACCATGCAGAACATGCGGATTATGTTCCGTTTTCCCTGATACTGCATAAATATTATTTTTTTCGTCATTTCATACCTTCTTCGTTTTCAGGTACTGCTTTTGATCAAAATAAATAAACATTTTTCCAATAATTATATGCAATAATTGTGCCGCAGGACAGGATTCTGGCTAAACAAAAAAGCCCGGATCATTCTGCCCGAGCTTTTTTGTGTGTCAGAAGTGCACCGGGTTTCTTCAGAAATTTTTTTATAATTTTACAAATACCGAGAACCATCAGGATCACAAGTATGATAATCAGCACCAAAACAAACCCGATAAAACAAAGCAGGATTTTTGGTGAGGGGTGAGGAATCCCCTCGTTTTCCAGCCGCATGACAGCTGTGGGAGAATATACGATATTTTTACTCCAGGGTTCAATGACCAGGACCCCCATTTCCTGGAGGTCTGCTGCCGTATATGAGTTTTCCTTTTCCGGATCAAAAGTTTCCAGGAAATATTCACCCTCATCATATTCATCGTTATAGATATAAAATACATCCGCCCGGAGCTTATCCGTTGTATACGCTGTAAAGGAAACGCGAATGGTCTGGTCTTTGTGGGAATAAATGCCGAGATGATATATCCGGTCCATGGGAAGAACAACCAGTGTCTGTCCTTCCTGCCTTTCAAAATAAACATACCGCTCACTTATGCCGCCCGAAAAGGACGGCATGCGGACAGCTTGTGTTTCAAATGAGTAGGAACCGGATTGATTGTTGATGTGAACGACAAAATCAAGATTGTCATCAAATACGTCCACATCTGCATCTCCCTTGATCACCACATGCGCATATTTTGCCTCACGCGACAAAATCGACGCGCCGTCGTCCGTTGAGAACAGCCAGGAACGATAGGTCTTATCGTAATGATTGAAGGCGAGATTTTCCTGAACGGAAATCCTCGGATCCCAAATTATCGTTTCCACATCCTCAAAATAATTTCCGATCAGGCTTGTATAGATAAATTGCTGGATAAAGTCAAGAAAATTATAGAATTCATGCATTTGATAACGCAGGATTTCGCTCCGCAGCAGGATCCCTTCCCGAATCGCATCAAAATTAATGCTTTTGAAAATTTCGTTCAGAAGCGCCTGGAAATCATGAGTCTCCATAAAATTAACCAGCGGGACTTGAAATGTGTTTTTATAGCTTTCAGCCGAACTGATGAAATAAGCCAGATAATCAAAGACTGTATGGAGATTTTTATTGATCTGCGGGTTGATAACGATCTCCTCGTCAGAAACCGACTCAAATATTTGCAGCGCTTCGTTCTGCAGATTGTACCAGTCACTGTCTGTTTCCAGAGCCGGGAGAAAGAGATCGATTCCATAGCGGTGAAAGCCCCATTCCGGAAAGGGAACCATAGGCACCATATCAAAGGGAATGAGCAGGTTGAAAATATTCCGGTATCGGTCGGCATTTTCCTCTCTGGTTGTCCGCGGTGTGCCAAAGGTATAAGCGTATACAGCCTGAAATAACCCGCTGTCTGTCGCGTCTGCCGCAAAATCGTTTGTCACCGCGGCAGATCGGCTGTATCCCGCAGTCCAAAGGCGCAGGTTTCCATGCAGGCCATGCTCCCTGATGTACTTGTTCAGCCGTTCCGTAACCTTATCGGCAGCATCATTGAATCCCTTTACACGGTTATCATCGTCGACCGTTACATTACCTGCCCATTCGCCCTGATAATTATTACCGGAAATGGAAACAGCGATCAACGTGCAGTCTCCGACAACCTTATGTGCGATAGCGGTGCCGATCGTGTCGATGGATGGTATCACGTTGAAATCAATGGTACGCGCTTGTATAAAACCGGCTTTGGAATAGAAATCCAGAATATTGAAATCCCGATGACTAAGGTCTTTCGTCTTATCCCGGAAGCTTGCAGCCGCCAGAACAAAGGATGCCTGCATCAATTTATGGTTATATTCATCAGCCGGTGCCAGCAGCCAATCGTCGGAATAATCGGCAGTGATCGTTTGAAGATCCGTTTCCGCGCCGCTGTAATTTACGGTAATGGAGAGCCAATCGCTGTTTTCAGCAGCAAAAACACCGCTGAAAACGGCAAGCGTCAACAGCCAAACAATGAGGATTTGGCAGATTTTGATCCTTTTCCCGGGTTTCACTTTAATCATCCCTCTTACCGCTGCTGTCAGAAGCCGTCAATAGGCGTATTTCAGGATTTTTACTTTTTCGCTGTACTTCATAATCAGCCTGGCAGCTAAAAGCGTAATAACGGCTGTCGCGAGAAAACACAGCGCTGACCATGGAAGCTCATATTCACCGAACCGGGGTATGACAACATATACCCGTAAGAATTCCGCAATCGTGGCATGGATACAATAGATCAGTGTGCTCATGACCCGCATGGTCTTCGCCTGGGTCACGTGGATATCCATTTTCAGGATGAGCCAGAAAAGCAGCGGTCCGGCAAGAAGGCAGAAAACATAAACATCATTATGCATCGTGAACAATCCGCGGTCATACAGCCATTTGTCTTCAAAAAACAATAAAATCAGGGATAAAACAAAAGCCGCCGCGACCTTTGTTGTGCTGACTGCGGTCAGACGCTCTTTGTATCTGACGAACAACCTGCCTGTCCAGATCCATATGATGGCAACGAAAAATGAAGCGGAGTAACTGATAGCAGTCGCATTGTATATTTTCGGCAGGAAAGTCGTTTTGTCCGCAATGATACGCCAGGTGTTCTGTCCCAGGCAAAGAAGATAAAACAATACAGCGATGATAGGGACGATATATTTCCCGATGCCTTTGTCCAGTTTTGCGGTAAATATGATCGAGATTGCCAGCGCCATCAGGTACCAGGAAGCCGGGAAGGAGGAGCCCACGAGAATCGATCCCAAAAAGAAGGCAATCCCCTTGTGAAAATAATCCCGGTAAACGATGGTGAACGGAAGAAAAACGATAAACCAGAAAAGATAGAGTGTCAGATCCCGTTTGACAAATTTCCACAGATAGCTGTTTTTTTCATTTTCGGGGAGCCGGTCATATTTGCTGAAAAACAAAAAGGAACTGATCATAAAATAAACCGGAATGGCGATCCTGACCCAGGGATGGAGCATATGAAAATGTGAATCTCCGATAGGCCTGGTGTGGACGATCATGACGACAAATGAAACGATAAACTTGAATAAATCAAAAGAATCAAAACTTTTTGGTCTGCTTTGTAAATTTTCTCTCTGCATAGCTGCCTCCGTCTCCAATTATACTTTAAGGGGACCTCTAAAAACTCCAAAAATTGGAACATCATTCACTATTTATCCATTATGGCGCGGGATTCATAATTCTTTTTTTCGGAAAATAACTTTCCCGCGCCATGATTACCGGGCCGGGCGAAGCTCCAGCCCCGCATATAACCAGGCGAAGCCTGTACCTTACGGGGCTGGCCACAGCCCCCATACCCCCGCTGAATAGTTTTTAGAGGTTTCCTTAATTATAACATCTGCACGGGCATTAGCTCTAAAATAACTTGTCTCTGCAATTCGTTTTGCGAAACAAGTGCAGTCATTTCGTTAATTGAAAATCATTTCGCGAAACATGGTATAATGATTTCGTAATAACGAAGTCCCGGGAACAGGATTCAGGATTTATTTGTGAATTTGGATTGGGAGCATATAAATGAATTATTTGTCAGTCAGTGAAGCAGAAAAAAAGTGGAACATTTCCGCAAGACGCATCCAGCAGTTATGCAAGAACGGCGTGATAAGCGGTGCGGTGAAGCAAGGCCGATCCTGGATGATTCCCGAGGATGCAGACATTTTTTCAAAAAGGAATGCAGCGGGGCGTCCCGGCCCTCTGCCGCTGCCTGTCGGCGTTTCCGGATATATCGAAGCGGTCAGCAATTATTATTATGTTGATAAAACGCTCCTGATCCGGGACATTCTCGATGTCCTTCCGAAGGTATCGCTTTTTACCCGGCCACGCCGCTTCGGAAAAACGCTGAACATGGATATGCTGCGGGTTTTCTTTGAGAAGACAGAGCAGGATAATTCGATTTACTTCAGAGATAAGGCAATCTGGGCCTGCGGAGATCATTACCGTTCCTTCCAGGGAAAATATCCGGTGATCTACCTCACTTTCAAGGATATTCAATACGACACCTGGGACAAAGCGCTGCTTACTATTGCAAGAAAAATTTCAGACGAATATAACAGACATTTCGAACTTGAAAGCAGTACAAATTGTTTTGCGTCTGATCAAATATTTTATCGAAAAATCGTTGATGGTATAGCAAATGAAAGCGAGTTGTCAGACAGCCTCTTTAAACTTTCCGCTATGCTCAAAAAACACTACGGATCTGATACGGTGATCATTATTGATGAATACGATACGCCGATCCAGCAGGGCTATTCCAATGGATATTATAATGAAGTCATCCGATTTATCCGAAACCTGTTTTCCGCTGCGTTTAAAGATAATCCGAACCTTGCCTATGGTTTTTTGACAGGGATCCTGCGGGTTGCCAAGGAGAGCATTTTCAGCGGAATGAATAACCTGGTTGTCAATTCGATTTTGACGAACAGATACAGCGCGTATTTCGGATTCACTCCGGAAGAAGTGCAATCCATGGCTGCGTACTATCATGCGGAGGAGAAGTATTCAGAAATTTGTGAATGGTACGATGGGTATTTGTTCGGAAAATCAGAAATATTCAATCCATGGTCCGTTATTAATTATTTCAGCAATGAATGCGAACCGGGTGCATATTGGACATCGACCGGCAGCAACGAGATCATCGGTGACATCCTTGGCAAAGCGACACCGGAGATCACGGAAAATCTGCGGAAGCTCTTGCAGGGTGAGCCGGTCTCAGTTGTGCCTGATACCAGCGTAATTTATCCGGAAATTGAGCGGAATCCGCAAAGCATATACAGTTTTCTGCTGGTGGCGGGATATTTGAAAGTATCTGAAGCAGTGCGGATGGAATACGGAAATTATCTGTATAAGGTGAGCATTCCCAATAAAGAGATCGCTCTTGTATATGCAAAAGAAATTCTCGGACGTTTGAAAACGCCGGAGGCCGAGTCAACCGCGTTGGCGGTCAGTCTGGCCATCTATGAGAAAAATATTGAAAAGCTGAAAGCTTCCATCGAGAAATATCTGATCCAAACCATCAGTGTTTATGACACCGGCAGCGAAGCCTTTTATCAGGGCCTGATGCTTGGCTTGTGTGCGATCCTGAACAACCGCTATCAGGTCAGGTCTAACCGTGAATCAGGCCTGGGACGGTTCGATATTCAGCTTTATCCGCTGACGGAAGAGCTGCCCGGTTTTCTCTTTGAATTGAAACACACAAAAGAGGAAAATGCTGACCTGGAACAGCTCGCTTATGAGGCATTGAGACAGATCGATGAAAAGAAATATGATGCTGAGATGTCCGAATCAGGTGTCACAGAAATCATAAAAGCCGGAATTGCCTTTCGAGGAGAGAGTGTAAAAATCTGTGATGAAGGGGCTTAATACGATGAAAAGTTATGCAGTCATGCATCTTGACAGACATGTCGCGACAATTCGAAGTGACGGTTGCTGCACAATTTATCATAAAAGCTTCATGCCCTATAATCTCTATCTGGAAAGGGCTGCTGAGACTGATATGCAGACGAGGATGAATAATCTCAATAATTTTTATTATTGGGCAGCAACGCGTCTGCTTACATTGGATCGGAAATATGCCAAGGAAATACTGAACAGTCTTGGAATGAAACAGGCTGTAACGGATAAAGACCGCGCAGAAATAGCCATATCCTATCATGCACTCTGTTTGACAGATGTGTATTGGGTCCGTGAATTGCGGGAATCTGTGCGTTATGAAGAGATCAATTTATATGATCATTCTCTGTCTGATGCCTTTGTGGATGTTTCTCTTCGTGGCCATGCTCTGACTGCTCAGAATGCGGAGTTGATCAGTGAGGGGGATAGTGCCGGAGACCTTTCCACACTGGGATTGGCTCCGAAAGCATGGATTCGCCGGGAAGGAAAATTCTGGCTGCTGAAGGACGGAGATCTTGCCGAGGTGGAGGCAGAACTGGCTGCCAGTCAGATCATTCGCTGCTTCGATGTGGATCAGGTGCTTTATGAACCATGGGAATACCAGGGACAGGTCGTGAGCCGCAGTCCCCTATTAACTTCAATTGAAAGCAGCATCGTACCGATGGAGTATGTGGAGGTTTACGCTGTGAACCATGGAAAAGATGCTCGTGAATTGGCTTTGACGCGCGATCCTCTGGGGTATCATAGAATGAACATTGTTGATTACCTGACCGGCAACACAGACAGACATTGGGGAAATTGGGGCTTCTGTGTGGACAACAAAACGAATAAATTGGGAAAGCTCCATTCGCTGATGGATTTCAACCGTTGTTTTCGCTCGTATGATTCTTTGGAAGGTGCCCGGTGTCTGACATCCGCACAAAATATGTCACAGAAAGATGCTGCAATCATGGGTGTGCAGGCAGTTGGATTGGGACTGATTCGCCCTTTGCCCGAAAATCCGGAGAGCATTTTTGGGAAAATTAATCAGATTTTTCATATGCGTCTGGATCTCATGTTTCAACGAAGGTTGGAAATTCTGTGCAGGGCTGAAAAATAGCATTACAAGTTGTGTGTGGGCCCGGCTGGGTTCGAACCAGCGACCAAGCGGTTATGAGCCGCCTGCTCTGACCGCTGAGCTACGGGCCCGAACATCTCCCTTATTATAAACGATAATCAAAAGTTTCACCATTTTTTTTGCCGAATTGGTTATAATGGTATCAATCAGCAGGATGCAGCTGGCATCTGCCGGCTGTTGATTGCCGATTCAATTTTTTCCCGGAGCCTGCATGGTCGCTCCGGAAACAGATATAATAGAGGAGAGAGAAAACTGTTATCCGCGGAGGAGAGAGCGCGGTATCATAATCAGGCAGTATTGATCCGGCAGTCTGTCGGGCCTGTCCGGATCGTTACATGAGGAAAATACATTATGAGCAAAACGCTGATCCTGAATGCGCGGATCTTCACGCCGGGCAGAGCTTCTTTTATGGGCTGGCTGCTGGCCGAAGACAAAATAATCGCCGATTTCGGCGAAAATGATGTTCCCGAAACTTTGATACAATCTGCCGATGAGGTCATTGACGCGGCGGGGATGAACCTGCTGCCGGGCTTTGTTGACATTCATACACATGGCTGCCTGGGCTGCTGCACGATGGATGCGGACCCGGAAAAGATTCTGAAGATCGCATCTTTCCATGCGCAGCACGGTGTGACCACCTACCTGCCGACCACCATGACCGCCGACAGGGAATCGACCGTGCGGGCGATCCGCTGTGCTTCTGACTTTGTCGGGAAACGCGGAGACTTCGCGAAGATCGTGGGGCTCCATCTGGAAGGGCCTTATTTTAATGCTGCCAAATGCGGGGCACAGGATACCGCCAGCATCCGCCGGGCGGATTTGGACGAATGCCGGGCTTTTTTGGATGCCGGTGTGGTCAAACGCATTTCCATCGCGCCGGAATTCCCGGAAAATTTGATTGCCGGGGATTTCTTCAGCAAGGCCGGTGTGAGTGTCTCTGCCGGACATACCAATGCGGCTTATACGGATATGGTGAAAGGTCTTGATCACGGCTTCCGCAGTGTGACCCATTTATTCAACGGCATGAGCGGCTTCACTCACCGGGAGCCGGGTGTGGTCGGTGGTGCGCTGACGCTGGAAGATTATTCCGTAGAGATGATCTGCGACAACATCCATTCCCATCCCGCGGCACAGAACCTCGCCTGGCGGGCGAAGGGCGCTGAGAAGATCGTCCTGATCACGGATATGATCCGTCCTTCCGGTCTGCCGGACGGAAATTACAAACAAGTGGACGGCAGTGAGTTTGTCGTCAGTCACAACGGGACGGAGCTGCGGCTCCCCAGCGGTGTGCTGGCGGGCAGTGCCCTGACCATGGAGCGGGGTCTGCGGAATTTCACCGCCAACGCCGGTGCCAGTCTTGAAGAGACCTGGCGCTGTGCCAGTTTGAACCCCGCCCGCCTGATCGGCATCGACCATGAAACCGGCTCCATCGAAAAAGGAAAACTCGCGGACCTGACAATCATCGATTCTGATTTCAATGTTAAACGAACAATAATCGAAGGAAGAACCATATTTAGTAAATGAAGAAGTAAGAATGAAGAATGAAGGAAAGACTGCTATGGAAGAGATGCTATTTTGGGATCAAAGGAATAATCCGGTTGTAAACAAAAGCAAAGTTTTTGCTATACGTATTATTTATATGTATAAATATCTTGTATCTGTAAAAAATGAATACATTCTTCATTCTTCATTCTTCATTTTTGCCTTACGATAAGGATTAATATGGCTCATGTTTTTGTTACCGGCGCTGCCGGGTTCATCGCTTCCAGAATCTGTGAAATGCTCCTGGATCAAGGCGCGGAAGTTACCGGTGTGGATATTCTGAACGATATCTATGATGTGCGGCTGAAGGAATACCGGCTGAGTAAACTTTTGAAACGGGACGGATTTCATTTTTCACGGACCGATATCACGGATTTTGAGGGGCTGGAAAAGCTCTTCACTGAAAACCATTACGACGCAGTTATTAACATCGCCGGGATCCCCGGCGTGCGGCTGAGCATGGAGAATCCCTGGCTGTATCTCAGCGTCAACACCGGCGGTACACTGAATTTGCTCGAATGCTGCCGCCGCCACGGGGTGAAGAAATTCATCCAGGCCTCCACCTCCAGCATCTACGGCGAAAATGCCCCCTTCCCGACGGATGAGAACGCTTCCTCTGACCGGCCGCTGCAGCCTTATTCCGCCAGCAAAAAGGGGGCGGAAGCCGAGTGCCATGCCTATCATTACCTTTACGACATTGATGTGACCATCTTCCGTTTCTTCACGGTCTACGGTCCCGCGGGACGTCCGGACATGGCGATCTACCGTTTCATCAAATGGATCGCGGAGGGCGAACCCATCCTCCTCAACGGTGACGGCACCCAGACACGGGGCTTCACCTACGTGGATGACATCGCCCGGGGCTGTATCCTCGGATTGAAAAATGTGGGCTACGAGGTGATGAACCTGGGCGGACATGAGTCCATCTCCATCATCGACCTGATCCATAAATTGGAAGGCATGATTGGGAAGGAAGCTCGTATTGAATATCGTCCGGTGGTGAAAGCCGATATGCTCGCCAACCTGGCGGATATCACCAAAGCCCGAACCCTTTTGGGATGGAACCCGGAGGTGGAACTGGATGAAGGCCTGCGCCGGACAGTTGACTGGTACCTGCAGGGCAGGGACTGGCTGAAGGATATCCGAATCTGATGCGAAATCTTTGGGATAGGCTGCTGGGATGGTTCAATGACCGCGTGCTCCGCCGGGTGCTGCGCAATTCCACTTATCTGATCCTCAGCAACCTCATCAGCGTTTTTCTGACGATCTTCATCACCCGCCGTTTGGGTGTTTACAACTATGGGGTACTGGGACTGATCACCTCTTACGTGACAAACGTCAATAAACTGTTCTCGTTCCGCATGAATGAGGTGGTGGTGCGTTATGTCGGGGAGGCTTATGTCAACCAGGATTATCCCAAGACCGGTGCACTCATCAAATTTGCCGCCCTGGTTGAGGCGGTGACCTCGCTGTTCGCTTTCCTGTTCATGGCGGTCACGTCCCGGCTGGGAGCTCAGATCTTTCTCAATGATCCGGAGCTTGCCGGACTGATCATGTTTTACGGTATCAGCATCATCGGCGGGATGGTGATGGAAACCGCCAACGGGATCCTGCGCGTCATCAACAAATACCGCTCTATTGCCCTGGTCAGCCTGGTTCAGAACGTGATCGTAGCGCTGATCGTCTATTTTTCCACTGTGAATAATCTGGGGCTGATGGGGATCCTCAGCGCCTATATGATCGGGAAGGTCCTGCTTGGGATCGCGCCTGTCGTATTGTGCGTGCTTTGGCTGCCGCACAAGATCGGGAATGCGTGGTGGAAAGCTCCGATCTCACTCATCACCGACAAAAAAAACATCCTGCGCTTTACGGTCTCCACCAACATTTCTTCAACCATCAACCTGCTGGCGCGGGACGGGGAGCTGCTGTGGGTCGGTGCCCTGCTGAGCCCGCTTTATGCCGGCTACTACAAGACCGCCATGACCGTCATCAACATGGTGCTGACACCCATCAATCCGCTCATCGATACCTCTTACCCGGAGATGAACCGGGCGATCATCCAGAAAAAATGGAGCAAGATCCGGCGGCTGCTGGGCAAGATCACCGCGATTTCCGCGGTCTGGACCGGCGCTGCCTTCCTTGGTCTGTTGTTCCTGGGAAAGCCGCTGCTGTTTCATGAAGTGAACATTCTCGGCTTTTCTTTCCAGATCTTCAAGGAAGAATTTCTGCCGGCCTATAACATCATCATGATCCTGATGTTCGGTTACGGGATTGCCAATGTGCTGTTCTGGAACCGGACGCTGCTGCTGACCTTCAGTGAGGCGGATTATGCTACAACGGTCAGTTTTTATACGATGCTGACGAAGATTTTCCTGACGGTGGTCCTGGTGCCGCGGGGACCGTATTATGTTGAAGCGATCCTGCTTTCGGCTTACCTGGCTGTTTCCGTGCTCATCATGACTGCCCGGGGACTGCATAACCTGAAGGAAGCGGAAAGGAATTCCCCCGCACCGAAGGAGAAAACCGCGTGAACATTGCCTGCTCTACGACGACCCGGCTGCCCTCGGAGACTGCCAACAGCATCCAGGCAGTGATGGCCTGTGAAGGACTGCGCCGCTGCGGGGAGAATATTCAGCTGTTTGTCCCGGGATCCGGTGAGATCGAATTTGAAAAAGTGCGGGAACATTATGACATGCACTGTGCGCCTTTTCCGGTGCGTTATGTCCGTTCGTCCGCTCATCTTCACCGCATGGACTTCACTCTTTCGGTGCTCTCAGCCGGGAAGCAGGCTCACGCAGCACTGCATTACACCTGGACGATCCAGCTGGCTGCTGCCGCTGCACTGCTGGGAGCTGAGACGGCTTATGAGATCCATGACCTGCCTACCGGCGGCGGGCTGCGCTGGTTTGAGCTTTATACCCGCACAAAAGCAGCGAAAAAAGTGATTTGTATCACTAAAGCGTTGCAGGATCGTTTATTGGCACAGTTTCCGCATCTTAGAGAAAAAGACTGCCTGGTTATGCCGAACGGGTTTTCCCCGGAGGATTATGCAAATCTGCCGGATCTGGCCGGGGCGAAACAGGCGATGGGCTTCGATCCGGATCGGACCGCGGTTTCCTGCAGCGGACACCTTTATGACGGACGGGGAGAGGAGTTGTTTCTGCAGCTGGCTGCCCGCTTTCCGAAAGCGGATTTTCACTGGTTCGGGGGTACGCCGGACGCGGTGGACCACTGGCGGCAGGAAGCCGGACAGGCCGGCTTGACAAATGTTTATTTTCACGGCTTCATTTCCCGGGAGCGTCTGCCGCTGGCGGAGGCCGCCTGTGATGTGCTGCTGATGCCTTATGCAAAGCATATTGCCGGCTCGGGCGGGGGAAACTCCGCGGAGATCTGCTCTCCGATGAAAATGTTTGAATATATGGCGGAGGGGCGCTGTATCCTGACGGCTGCCCTGCCGGTGATCCGGGAAGTTCTGGATGAAGACTGTGCGGTTTTCTGTGAACCGGAGGATGCGGATGACTGGGAACGTGGTCTGCACGCTGTCCTGGAAAATGCGGAATACCGGGAAAAGCTTGCCGCCGAAGCAAAGAGACGCTCTGTAAATTACACCTGGCAGAAACGTGCCGAAATTTTTTTGAATGGGAGAAAACATGCGTAAGAACACATCATGGCTCTGGTATATCCTGATCATCCTGATCCTGACAGCGGGAATCGCTTTCGCTGTGGCTCAGTGGACGGAAGGGGAATTCTGGCTTACATTCCGGCTGGCTGCCGGCGTCAGTGTTCCGTTCCTGATCCTTTCTGTCCTGGCGTGGAATTGGGGCGGTAAGGGAAAAATGCTGGCGCTGATGATGTTCCTTGCCTTTGCGCTGCGCCTGGCTTTCGGGCTGGGGACGGTGAATTTGCTGCCGATCTATGGCCATCCGGATGAGCGACGGGAGCAGAAAGGATACCTTTTTGATGATGCCTGGCGCCGGGATGCGGAAGCCTGGGCGATCGTCAGTGAAGAAGACATCAGTTTTACGGATACGCTGACCCGTCAGTACCATAATGACCAATACGGCGGGATGACGGCCATGGCGGTCTGGCTTTATAAATATTTTTCGCCGGAAGCACGCCGTTTTACGCTGATCATGCTGGTGGGATCTTTCTTTGCTGCACTGGGGCTGCCGTTTCTCTGGAACGGATTGAACGGCCGTTGGGGCAGACGTATTGCGCTGATCGGCTGCTGGATCTATGCGCTGTATCCGGACAGTATTTTCTTTGCGGGTGCTCCGATGCGCGAGCCTTTCCTGAACGGGATCGTCTGCGCCGCTTTCTGGGCCCTGGCCACGTTCCATAAACACCGCTGGCATTCCATCGATGCGCTGGTGCTGTGTGTAGTGCTCTGCCTGCCGTTCTCTTCCATGGTTGCCATCGTCCTGGCGGGGATCGCTGTGTTCTGGATCTGGGCGGAGATGCTGATTCCCCGTTCCAAAGCCTGGCTGTGGGGCGGGATCATTCTGATGGTCCTGAGTGTGCTTACACTGGTCGTTGTGGCGCTTCCGGCATTTCAGGATTGGGTCCATTATGACATCTTTACCACGGAAAACACCTCAGGATGGGTGGAAAAGGTCGTCGGCGAGATCGGCGGACAGTTCCGCTCGATATTTGTGGCGGTTTACGGGCTGACGCAGCCTGTCCTGCCGGCGATCGCGGTCTATCCGGTTGCTCCTGCCTGTGACCTGGCGCATGGTCCCTGTACGACGATCTTCTGGAAGGTCGTCGGCATTTTCCGTGCAGCCGGCTGGTATATCCTTGTGCCCTTCCTCTTTTATGCCATTTTCTCCACCCTGCGGATCAAAGACAAACGGGAACGTGCGCTGATGGTGGTCAATGCTATTTTTGTGGTGGTCTGGCTCTTCATCAGTTCGCTGCGGGCGGGCGGGGATCAGATCGACAATCCCCGTTACCGTGTGATTTTCCTGCCCTGGCTGGCGTTTCTGGCCTCCTGGGGGATCGATTATGCCATCAAATTGCGTGACTGGTGGCTGGTCCGCTGGATCGTCATTGAGCTGATCTTCCTCGGTTTCTTCACACAGTGGTATTACAGCCGCTATTCCGGCGATGCCATCCGCCGTTATCCTTTCTGGAAGACAGTGACGTACATCGTTATCTGCAGCGGGGTGGTGTTTGCTACAGGGCTGATTGCACCGATACGAAACAAAATAAGAAATAAGAAATAAGATAGGGGCGGTAGCGAATTGTTTTTACCGACGACGAAAGACGAAATTGCCGCTCTTGGCTGGGATGCACCGGACGTGATCCTGGTGAGCGGGGATGCTTATATTGACTCGCCCCATATCGGGATCGCGGTGATCGGTCACGTGCTGCAGAATGCCGGCTACAGGACAGCTGTCATCGCCCAGCCGGACGTCAACAGTCCGGATGACATCACCCGCCTGGGTGAGCCGAAGCTGTTCTGGGGAGTTTCCGCCGGTTCGGTAGACTCGATGGTGGCGAATTACACCGCATCCAAAAAACCGCGCAAGAGCGATGATTATACGCCCGGCGGCGTCAATAACAGGCGGCCGGACCGGTCCTGCATGGTCTACACCAACCTCATCCGCAGGTATTACAAGAATACAAAACCCATCATGCTGGGCGGTATTGAGGCTTCCCTGCGCCGGGTTGCCCATTATGATTACTGGAATAATAAGATCCGCGGCTCGATCCTCTTTGATGCCAAAGCCGATTACCTGATCTACGGCATGGGAGAAAAGGCCGTGCTGGAATTTGCCTTTGCACTTACCAAAGGGCTGCCGGTTGAAAAGATCCGCGGGCTGGCTTATAAGGCGAAAGAAATTCCGGCAGGGGCCATCGAGCTGCCATCGTTTGAATCTGTCCGGGATGATAAACAGACATTCATTTCCATGTTCCGCACTTTCTATGAGAACTGTGACCCGGTCAGCGGCAAGGCCCTGGCCCAAAAACATGGGGAGCGTTATTTGATCCAGAATCCGCCTGCGAAGCTCATGAGCCAGGCGGAGCTGGACGCGGTCTATGCCCTGCCTTACGAGCGGGATGTGCATCCCTATTACAAGGCACAGGGAGCGGTGAAGGCGCTGGAGACTATCCGTTTCTCCGTGACGACCCACCGGGGCTGTTATGGTGAATGCAATTTCTGCGCGATCGCAGTCCACGAGGGACGGACGGTCCAGTGGCGCTCGGAAGAATCGATCCTCAAAGAGATGCGTCATATCACGACGCTGCCCGGGTTCCGCGGGATCATTCCCGATATGGGCGGACCGACGGCCAATATGTACGGTTTTGAGTGTCTGAAGAAGCAAAAATACGGCGGCTGCAAAAACAAGCGCTGCCTGTTCCCGGAGCCCTGCCCTTCACTGGGGATCAACCATGAAAAGCTGACGGGACTGCTGCAGCGGGCGCGCAAGATACCGGGTGTGAAGCAGATCGTGACAGCATCCGGCATCCGCTATGATATGATCCTGGCCGACCCGGGAGCAGGAACCCACTATCTGGATGAGGTCTGCCGCTATCACGTCTCCGGACAGATGAAGGTTGCCCCGGAGCATCACAACCCGAAGGTTCTTGCCCTGATGGGCAAGCCGGGGGTGGAAAAGCTGCAGGAATTCCGTGTGCTCTTTGACCGGCTGAATAAAAATGCCCCGCATAAACAGTTTTTGACATATTATTTTATAGCGGCCCATCCCGGCTGTACACTGACCGATATGCAGTTCCTGCGGCGTTTTGCCAACGAAAAGCTGCACATGACCCCGGAGCAGACGCAGATCTTCACCCCGACCCCTTCCACCTGGTCGACGCTGATGTATGTGACCGAGATCGATCCCTTCACCATGCAGCCGATCTTTGTGGAAAAGGACCCGGCGAAACGTCAGAAGCAGAAAGACATTCTGGTGCCGAATCAGAAATCTGAAATCAGAAATAAGAAATAAGAAATACACAATGAAAGACGTATTGATCATTAACCCTCATGCATCCAAGGGGATGCGGCGCTTCAGTGAGAAAAAGATCCTGGAGGCGCTTTCCGCGGTCGGGATCACAGCGGAAGTCTTCCGGACTGAGCGGCCCGGTCATGGAGCAGAACTCGCAGAGCAGGCAGCCAAATCCGGAGCGGACCGGGTCTTCATCTCAGGAGGAGACGGTTCGATCAATGAAGCGGTAAACGGGTTGGTCAGCGCACAAAAGCAGGGATTCAAAAGCACAGCATTGGGATTTATTCCGTCAGGACGCGGCAATGATTTCTGTGACGCACTGGGCATCCCGAAAAAGATGCCGCGGATCGCGCAGATTCTGCAGCGGGACCATCGGCTGCGCTGTGACATCGGGGCTGCCGGGGACGGGAGCTTTGAACATTATTTCATCAATGGCTCCGGTTATGGAATCGAGTCAGCCATCAATTATTACGCCTCACAATCCGTGATCACGGGAAAACTCTCCTATATCTATGGGATTGTGAAGTCCATATTTCATGATCTTCATGTCCAGGAGGCTGAGATCGAGCTCGACGGGAAGAAAATGCGCTATCCCTTTGTGCTCTTCGCTGCCATGAACGGACGTCAGGAGGGCGGCGGATTCCGTCTGGCGCCGAACTACCGGTTGGATGACGGGCTGCTGGATATCTGCATGGTGGGAGGGAACATCCCTGCTCCGCGTTTGCTGCTGACCATTCCGCACCTCTCTGACGGGACACTGGATTATCCGGGGATCCTTTCCATGCAGGCATCCTCCGTCCATGTGCATCTGGATCCGGACAAGAAGGGCCTCTTCAGTCAGGTGGACGGGGAAACGATCATCGAACGGGGCTATGATTTTTATTCACGCATTTCTCCCTGGAAGTTGGAGATCATCTGCCCGGAATAAATATCATTCCAGATTTGGCTCCCGGGCGCTCAAGCTTGCTGCCAGCAGCAGCGGCAGTCCGGTGAACAATCCGTAGGCATAGCGGAAATCATTGGCCAAAGGTGCCAATAGCAGACCCAGCCACAGGGCAAACCCCGGGACGAAAAGCAGAAATTTGCTCCGGTTTTGATAAAGGCAGTAAACTCCGCAGAATATCCAAACCCAAAAACAGGCTGCCGCGCTGAACAAATGAAGGACCAGCGGGGTCTTGAGAAATCCATAGGTCCTGAACCAGTTATAAACTTTTTCGACCATGCCGAGCTTCAGGATGGGTGCCGGATGGATATCTTCGATTTTTGCTGCATCCGCCATATAAAAATCCGAATACCAGTAGTTGATCTCCGGGGTCCAGAACCCGTAATTGTTCATCAGGAAGGCTTCCAGATAGATAACGGGATATCGGGAGCCGAGTTCCAGCCACAGGGAGAAAAATCTGCCGGGGTCTGCGCTGAATTTTTGGTTGTTGAATTGATTTTTGACCGGATCCGACAGGATCGGGTTGTAAACGGTCCATATTTCCGGGATGTTGAAATAACTTTCCGGTTCGCTGCGTTCCGTTTCACTCAGTTCATCCCGTTTTTCGTCCAAAACACGGACGATCTGCTGTTCCTGAAGGGAATAAAGATGCGCCGGCGTGGTTTTTGTTGTATGCAGAGCCGGGAGGATCACAAAATCCCAGATTCCGAATGCGGCGATTGCGCCCAGACAGATCAGGACTGCCTGCCGGCGGTATGCCCTGAAACGGAAGAAAAGGTAAACCGCCATGACCAGGGTGATGGAAAGTCCGTTATGGCGCATCAGCGGCAGCAACAGCAGTGTCAGGAATAGAGCGGCCTGTTTCTTTCCGCTGTGGAAAAAGGCGGCTTCATCCCTTGACGCGGAATCCAGGGTCAGCAGAAGGAAGAGGAAGCATACCGAAAAGAGAATATCTTTCCACAGGGTAACGCTGAATAAATTATGGACCGGGAAAAAAGCAAACCACAGGAAGACTAATGCCAGCAGCAATTTGTTCCGGACATATTGCCGAATCCATTCAAAGCTGAACCCGAAGGCAAAGGTGAGGGTCATCATCTGCAGCAGTGTGCAGATCCCGACAGCGATCTGCAGAGAGCCGGTCAGATTTCTGATGGGGAGCAGGATCCCCCGCATGACCAGGTCCAGAAATGCGGAATGGTGGTCGTTCAGTGTGCCCGGGGTGATCGCATCCAGGATCTGTGACCCTGAATCCGGGGAGAGCATTCCGGGATAGAGATAGAGATACCAGGGAAGATAGCAGAGGAATAATATTCCCCACCATATCAGCACTTTTTTGCCAGAAAAATGCGCATCCTGCCGGTGCTGGTCCTCGGCCTGCCTGTTTTTCAGCCATTGAAAGGCCAGGTAAGCAAAGCAAAAGCAGAGGATGAAATGCGCAGCATAAAGGTTCAGAAAATTCAGCAGGTAGTTCCGGCTTTCCCAAATCCAGGAGATACGCCGCATTTTCGCGATGCTGGTGCCGAAGACGGAAAACGTGGAAATGATGAGGGCAAAGACAGCGGCATGGATGATCAGACGTTTGTCTTTTTGCGTGATGACCCGGTGCAGTGCCCAGACCAGGAAGAAAAACAGCAGCACCCAGCCGAAGGAATAAAGATCAACGGGTTCCAGATAATCGGCGCTGATTGCGAAGCGAAAACCGCGGACAGTGACGAAGCTGAGGATCAGTGATAAGAAAAGTGCCATGTTATTCTCCAGAACCGGATCTTTTGTCGGAACCGGTCAATGATGATGCCAGCAGCAGCGGAAGCGCAGCAAACAGTCCGTAGACGTACCGATATTCATTATACACAGGGGAGATCAGAATCCCCAGCCACAGGGAAAGCCCCGGCAGAAAGAGAATAAATTTCTTTCGGTTGTTGTATATGCAGTAGCAGCCGCAGAACACCCAGAGCCAGAAAATTGCACCGCGGCTGAACAGAAGCGGCAGAAGAGGTGTTTTCAGGTATTGCTCCTCTGAAAGAAACCGATACACCCCGGTGAGCAGAGCGTTTTGGAGGATCGGTGCGCTGTGTATGTCTTCAATTTTCCCTTTATCTTCAATGCCGTATGCAATGAAACCGGAATGGGTTTCCGGGAACCAGTACCCGTAATTATTTGCCAGGAAGGCTTCTGCGTAATCTATCGGATACCGTCTGCCGAGCTTCAGCCAGCCGGCAAAAAAGCCTCCCGGGTCTTTCTCAAACAGGTCTTCGCGGAAATGTTTTTTGACCGAGTCCGAGAGGGTTGGGTTATAACGTGTCCAGAGATCGCCGATGTCAAAATAAGTAGTGAATTCAGCCATTTCCTCTTCGGAAAGCTCCTCATGATGAACATTCATGGCCCTGGCCATTTGCTGTTCCATCACGGAAAAAATGTGACTTGAGGTGATTTTTGTCACGTTCAGCGCCGGTAGAAGGATCAGCTTCCATAGACCGAAGAGCAGTACAAACCCACCCAATATCATGAATATCTGTTTCCGGTGAGAGTGAAAGCGCAGCAGAAAACAAGATGCCATGATCACCACGATCGAAATGCCGTTATGACGCATCAGCGGCAGCAGGACGAGTAAAATCGTCAGCAGAATCATTTTCCGCCGTCTGCTGAAAAAGCTGTTTTCATCCGCCGCGGCATTGTCAAGACAGACCATGAATGCCAGAAACCCGCTTGAAAACAGAATATCTTTCCATAAAGTCACCGCGTAAAAATAATGAACCGGATAAGCAGCATAGCAGAGAAAAATCAGAGCACGCAGTGTTCTGCTGTGCAGATAATGACGCATCCATTCATAGGCTGCCGCAAAAATGAAGGTCACGATCAGCATTTGGAACAGGGAAACGGTTCCTGTCCCCATCTGCAGTGATCCGGTCAGTGCGCGAACCGGAATGATGACGATGCGCATCATCAGCGTAAGAAATGCGGAATGATGGTCGCGGATGGCATTCACCGTGATGGCATCATCGATCTGATCTGCCGAGTCCTGCGTGATGTTCCCCGGAAAACAAAACAGATACCAGGGCAGGTAAAGCAGCACCAGTATGCCCCAGAACATCAGGACTTTTTTGAAGGAAAAGTTTTTGCCTGCCGGATTTTTATCTGATCCGTTATGTGTCCGGAGAAAACTGAAAATTGGAAAGGCAAAACTGTAATAGAGAAGCGCGTGAGAGAAGAACAGGTTCAGCACGTTTGCCGGAGCCCCGGCATTTCTCCACATCCAGGAAATGCATTTCAGCTTTTCCATACTGATGCCCAGCATATAACATGCAGAGGTAATGATACCGAATAAAGCCGAACAGCAGATCAGTGCTTTGTCCTTTTCCCGGAGGCTGCGGTCGATCACCCAAACAAAAAAGATCAGCAGCGGGAGCCAGAGGAAAGACTCTGTGTTCACCATGGACAGACCTTCCTCTGTCACGGTGTAACGGAAGCCGCGGACGGCGAAAAAGCTGAGAATCAGCGAAACAATGAGCTCCATACCTATCATTTTACTACGATAAGAGCCTGAATTCTATGGTTCGCGGCCCCTTTAACATATTCTCATATCACAAATATTATTTTTGGTGTATAATAAGATTCAGCGTCTTGTTATCGCGCGGAGGATATTCAGAAATGAGAAATGCAGAAAAGGATGCCAAACAGATTGCGGAAAACAAACGGAGAATTCTGGAAGGAGGGTTCCGATTGTTTGCGGCTTATGGCATTGAAAACATTACCATGCCGCAGATCGCGGAGGCCGGAGGCGTGGACCGTTCCAGTGTGTACCGCTACTATCCCACCAAGCTGGATCTGGTCGTGGCGATCAGCGCGAATGTCTGGGATATTTTTACCCAGCAGAGTTACGCGCAGATGGAGAATAAACCCAATACAGCGGCGCAGCGCTATGCCTTCATGCTGGAAAGTTTTCTGGAACTGTACCGGAACCATCGGGATATACTGCGTTTCAACCAGTTTTTCAATGTCTATATTGCCAATGAGCGTGCCTCTTCCGAACAGATAGCTCCCTTTTCCCGGGTCATCGACGGTGTGGAAAGCCGCTTCCATGATACATACCTGCAGGCGAAAACGGACGGCACGCTTCGGACGGATGTCCCGGAAAACGAAATGTTTTCCACCACCCTTCACCTGATGTTGGCGGCGGTGACCAGATATGCCGTCGGCCTGGTCTACATGGGCGGGACAGATCCGGAAAAAGAACTGCAGGCGCTGAAGGAAATGCTTTTATCGCGGTATGTCAGGCAGGGACAGAAAATCGTGAAGGTGCAAACATGAGGAAAAAAGGGTGAGGCTGCCCCCTTTGACACATTCGCGGATCACCGATTATTTTTTTTGATTTAAAATAAGACGTATCGTCTTATAATAATACAGAGGAAAATCAGAAATGAGGTTGACAACCATGACAAAACGGACTACGCTTTTACAGACAGACAGACAGACAGACAGACAGACAGACAGACAGACAGACAGACAGAATAATTCTGCCCTTTTTTATGCTTCATAGGATATCCCTTATGACGCAAAATGCTTCCGAAAAATGGGAGTGTTTTGCGTCTTTATTTGTTAAACACAAAAACAAAGCGGTTTGCGGGAGGATATCTTTCATGAAGAAATGGGTCTTGATCGTTTTGAACATCGTGATGATGCTGGTGCTGGCTGTTCCTGTGATGGCAGATACAGGAGCAGTGGACGCTGTGCGGGAAACGGCCCGCGCGGTCTATACAGTCGAGTTCACCTATGAAGGGCGTCAGTACGTGATGCCCGGGGATTCGTCTGTCAGGCTGAGCGCGGTCCTGGATGAGATTGGACTGACCGGCGAGGCGGAGGCGGTGTCGATCAGCGACACCAGCCTGTTCTCAGCAAGCAATGAGACCGGCGAGTGGATCGTCACGGCCCATCAGGCGTTCTCTACCACCGAGTGGATGAAGGTCACCATCAATGGCGTGGTGTATGAGATTAGGGTGACGGATACAGCTGAGATTTCTGTAACCGTCAATGTGACGGGCAGCGGCTCGGTGTCTATTGGCAATCAAACGGCTACGGCGGGCAATCCGTTCACTACGTCGGTTGATGATAGCGCAAGCGTTACGCTGACCTTCGCGCCTGATGCCGGTAATATCGTGACCGGTGCAAAACTATCATATAAATTTAGGGAGAGTGGTACCGCCGAGAAAGACATCGCCATCAGCGGCTCGACAGCCACATTCCAGATGCCCAACAACATCTGGAATGGTACGGGAGTGACAATCAATGTCACATTTGGCGACGGTCTCGCTGGCGGTGCTGACGAAGCCTCGGCTGTGGCCTTGACGGATGCGACGGTGAGTAATCTGGCCGGAGGATATTACAAGGTAGAGAGCGACATCTCGTTTGACCACACGCTCAACCTCATCGGCGACACCTACCTCGTCATTGCCAGAGGAGCGAAGATGACCGTCAGCTCTTCCGAAAATGGTATCAATGGCGGGTCGTATGCGCTTAACGTCCTCGGCGAGGGAACGCTCAACGTTACGACTACAGACTCATATAAGATAGCCGTAAATGTTTCCAGTTACACGCAATTGGGCTGTTCCGTAAACCTGACTACAACATATATAGGAATGCGATGCTCTGACAGCTTTAATATCAGCGGCGGCTCTTTCAAAACAAACGGTTCGGAGGGTATCTGGCCGAATAATGCTGTTAACATCAGCGGCGGCAAGCTGGAAGCATCGAACATCGATGCCAATATCAACTTGAGCTATAGCAACACTGACGATTATATAAAGGTGGATAACTATACCAGTGGCAAGACAATGACGATAGCCAACGGGCAGACTTTCACCGACGGCACGACTAACTACAGCGGCACGATTACAAACTTATCGCCATTGAACGGCAAAAAGCTATTTCCTTTTGTTTATATGCACTTGACGGTACGGGATGCAACCTGTACAAAAGTGGGCATCAAGCAGGAGTGCTGGCAGCGCAGCAGCGACGGTAAGTATTTCTCGGACGCGAACGGAATGAATGAACTCAACGCATCGGATGTTGAGACTCCGATGATTCCCCACAACGGCATATCCCACGAAGCTACGGACACGCACATCGCGTATTGGCAGTGCTCCATGTGCAGCAAATACTTTAGCGACTCTGGCTGCACCACGGAGATAACGGAAGAGGACACCAAGATTTACCGCACCATCACGATTGACGATGGGATTGGGGATTATGTCACGAGCAATGTTGACAAGGCTGTTGCAGGGACAACCGTGACACTTACCGTCAGCCATCTGATAGATGCAAGCACTCTTCGGGTGAATGACGGCAGCGTGACGCTGACAAATGCTGGAAACGGAACTTATACCTTCACCGTACCTGCGGCAGACGTAACCGTGACGGCATCCACCGCTACCACCTATTCCGTCAATCTGCCTGACAATATGGAGATTGTAAGCGCGACGAACACGGCAGATGGCGATGGGAAGTATATTTCGGGAACAACCGTTACCTTCAAGGCGAACTTCCCCTACGCGGCCTCTAACGTCTCTGCCGGCGCGAACACACTGACGGCTGACGACAGCGGCAACTACAGCGTTACCGTAGGCACGGCCGACATAACCGTGACGGCCACCATCGAACACAGCAACAACATCGACCTGTCGCAAGCCCCCGGTGACTTCACCGTCGTCGATGGCGATGTGCTGACAGGCTCGACGAGCCACACCGTGACGATAGCCAACGGCGCAAGCATCACGCTCAACGACGCGACCATCAGCGGCGGTATCGTCTGCGAGGGAACAGCGGAGATTATCCTTGTCGGTACGAACAGCGTCAGTAATTCAGCGTATGACAAAGCAGGCATTCAGATTGGCGGCTCCGGCACAACGCTCACTATCAAGGGCGACGGCTCGCTGAATGCCTCGGGAGGCAGTGCCGCAGCAGGTATCGGCTTGGGCAGAACGTGGGGCGCAAACGCCACGGGCGGCAGTGTCGTTATTGAGGGCGGCGCCGTCACCGCAAGCGGAGGTAATGGCATCGGCATCGGAACCGTCGGCAACAGCAAGACCGCCCAAATGGACGGTATCATCATCAAAGGCGGTACAGTAAACGCAAGACTTGGCAGTGGCTACATATATAATGGAAGTTCGGTAACAATCGGCGCAATCAAAATCTACGATACCATCGACAAGGTGGACGCATCGGCAATCACCGAGAGCGTGACCTATATGCATGATGATACCGATGTGACGGCAAGCGCAAGTACCTACTTCACCATAATCGAGGACGGCGACCGCCGCATCATCGAGAAGAAGGACGACACCGACTACACCATCACCATTGCCGACAACACCGACCACGGCACGATAGAATATGCGG
>CAYWGX010000016.1:0-25600 GCA_964457635.1 uncultured Leptolinea sp. | reverse complement strand
GATGTGGCAGGGAAGGTGCTGCTGGCCCATGCGGCGGAAGCTATGGGAAAAATGGTTGGGGACCTGATTGCCGGGAAGGATCCGAAACCTCTGCGTTATGACCTGATGCCGCATGCGACCTATTCTCATCCGCAGGTGGCTTCCTTCGGGTATACGGAGGAGAGCGCAAAAGCGGCCGGGGTGGATTACAGGGTCGGTAAAGCCGGTTTTATCGCCAACGGCAAGGCACTGGGCCTGGGCGAAAACGAAGGCTGGGTGAAGCTGCTCTGTGACGCGGAGACAGATGCCATCATCGGTGCGGTGATGGTGGGGCCTGAGGTCAGCGAGCTGCTGCCGGAGCTCTCCCTGGCCGCTGCCCATGGCCTGACCGCCAGGGACATCGCCCTGAGTGTCCATGCCCATCCGACACTTTCCGAAGTGATCATGGAAGCAGCGGAGGAAATAAGAAATAAGAAATAGTGCGCCGGTTCGGTGTACACAGGAGCTTCGCCCATGCGGTGACTACAGGGCGAAGCTGGTTGCTCCGCATCAATCTGGCGAAGCGCCAGCACCTTTCGGAGCAACCGGCCCCATTGGCACATATTCTATCAGCGTTTCCATAAGAAATGTAACTGTCCTTGACCGGGTACTGAATAGTTTCGATTCAAAATTTCTTATCTCTTATTTCTTATCTCTTATTTGATTATGAATTCCGGGGTGCCCATGGCGCCGACGGCGACCTCGTATTTGTCGAAGGCGATCACCAGGTCTCCATCGGCGTTCAGGTACCAGTGATGGTAAGCCGGAACATTACCGAAGGCAGTTATCAGAATTTCGTCATCAGTGAAATACATGCCGCTGTTGGCTTTGTTGGCGTCATTCATTTCCTTCAGGATCTGATCATAAATCTTTGATACCCGATCTCCAGGAACCACATCTTCCCACTGCACCGGATTCCCGGTGTTTTTGTCCAGTGTCCAGAATTCGCTGGAGGTCATCGATGAACCGGCTGCGAAGAAGGCAGAGGTCTTGAAGGAAAAATAATCGTCGGTATCGGCAAGGACTTCAGCACCGTATTCATAACCGAAGTGTGGGCCGTCTGCGTCAACGGTGTTTTCTTCGGCGCTTGCTACTGCCATTTCATATTCTTTTTGAATGCCGGCAGCGACTTCTGCAAAATGGGCGTTCATGCTTTCTTCTGTCTGTTTGTCTTCCAGACCGCTGATGACGGGGACGTTGATCTTGAGATACCAGTTTTCTGCGGTCTCTTCAATGGTTTCACCGACGGTAAGGTCAAAGGCATATTTTGTTTCCTTGAGCAGTACCGCTTTGTCGTCCGCGATCTCGAAGCGGGATTCACCATAGACGCCCGGTGCGATCTCATATTTGTCGAAGGTGATGACCAGATTGCCGGATTCGTTCACATACCAGTGATGAAATTCTTCGATGCAGGAAAAAGCGATTTTGAAATTCTCTTCATCCAGCCAGAAAATTTCTTCGCTTTCATTTTCCTGCTTCATGGCATCGAAAATCATACCGCGGACTTCGGTCAGTCTTTCCGCATCGGCCAAATCGCTGAGTTCGGTCAGTTTCCCGTTATGTTTATTCAAGGTCCAGTATTCATTGACGGTCATGGAAGAACCCGCGGCATAAAAGATCGAGGTCTTGAAGACAAAATAGTCTTCCGTTTCGGAAACCATTTCATAGGTATATTCATACCCGAAGTGAGGCTTTTCATCGCCTTCGAAATGTTCCTCGAAATAGGCTTTATCCGCTTCATATTCTTTGCGGAGGGCATCGGCCGCTGAGCGGAAATAATCATTCAGTTTTGTCTGCTCTTCTTCGTCGGCCATACCGCTGATCTGCGGGATGGAAGCGTTGAAATACCAGTACTCTGAATTATCGGTTTTGCTGTCGGCTTCCGAAAGTTCAAAATGATAACGCACTTCATAGATCAGATCTGCGCTGGCAGCGGTGCAGAAAGCAAACAGTGCAGCGAGAAGCATCAATCCAATTCGTAAATTCTTTTTCATAAAACTCCTTTTCAGCCCGGAAAACGTTCCGGATTGTCTTGATTATACTATGAAAACAGGTAAGAAAAAATTGCCGGAAAAAAAGGAGTGCCGGCAGAACTATTCCCGCCGGCACAGCTTTTTGAAAAGTCATCTTTTAATTCACATAGATCGCCCGGTTGCCGAGAGCTCCCCAGGAAAGCAGGAAGGTCTTCCAGTCACGGACGTAACGCAGAGCACCGTCCTGGATCGTGACGCCGTTTTCATCATACCCGATCACCACTACCGTGTGCTGATAAGGGACCACATAGGTGGTGTGACCGGTGGATGCAGCGGTGTAGGGGACGGCATAACCGATCTCAACATTGCCGACGACCCAAACCATCACCGGTTTCCCCGCGGAGATCTGTGCCTTGAGGGCCTCTTCGGTATAGGCATATGCCCCCACGGCATTCAGTCCGTACTGACGCAGCAGTGCGGCGACCGGTTCCTGGTAAACGCCGTAAGAAGCGGGAGGAATATGTCCCCTGGCATCGGTCCAGCTTCCGACAAAGCCTTCGTTCGGGTCATCGGATTTTGGCAGATAGTATAGAAATTCATCGGAACTGATGTTCACGCCGAAATAAGCGGCAAGGTCTACGGCCGACCGGGTCTCGCAGTCCAGGTTATAGGTCTGGGGATACCCGACAAACCCGCTGACATAAGCAGACGGCTCTATGTTTTGACTGCCGTTCCAATTGGAGAACCCGTCATACCAGCCGTCTTCGACCTGATAAAACCACTGGTCACTGTTGGCCTCGTTCTGGTTCCAGCTGCCGTTTCCCCAGCCGCTGAGCTGCTGCTGATAAATGGGGACCGGGACATAATCGGCAGAGCCGTAATTGTTCTGCGGTTCAGGTGTGGGGGCTCCGAAGCTGATGGTGTTGGTCTGCCCGGCCCATTCATAGGTGATGGGTTCCTGGTAGCCAAAATTGTCGTAATAGTTTTGCTGCGGGGTGGTTCCCCAACTGTCCCAGTCACTGTCCGCACCCTGGAGGAAAACGCTCCAATCAAAATCATCCGGGATCATGGTTTCCTGAGCAAAAACGGGAATCACTGCTGTGAGCAGCAGTGAAAGGACAAAGATTTTAGTAATAATAGCCGTAGTTGTATTGTTGTCCATAGCCTGTCTCTTCCTGTGTTTCATCGACGGTGTGATAAGGATCGACATAAATTTCAATATAAATGTCGTCTCCAAAGGGATCGCCCTTTGCGTCATAAGCCTGCCAGCCGCTGTAATAACTGCCTGCAGTTTGCGGCGCTGTGAAAATCACGGTGACTTCACCTTCTTCACCGGGTTCCAGTGCGGGCAGGGACTGCCTGCTGTCGGCTTCCATCGCGCTGCCATCGATATACCTCAGGGAATACTTGTCGCTCCAGGCGCAGTCACCGTCATTGCGGACGGACCAGGTTTTGACGATCTCGTCACCGGGAACAAAAATACTTCCGTCCGGGACGGTCACGTCGTCCAGGTAGGTGAGGTAGGAATTGCAGTTGATGTCTGCCGCAGTCGGCATGGGTGTGATGGGGTTTACAGTCGGAGTGTTGACAACAGTGGCTACCAGTGTCGGGGGAATATAGGACTCAAATTCGACGCCTCTGAATTGAGAACGCCTGCATCCGCATATAATTAAACCAAGACTGCATAACAGCAGCGCTATTGTCTTTCTCATCTCTCCTGTCTCCACTTTTAAAATGTGCAAGAAGAGTGCCAGAAATAAAACTGGCAGTTGATCGTTGGTAATTGGCAGAGGAAATTAACGGAAAGTAAAAGAGAAGAGCTGTAAAATTCAACTCTTCTCCTCTATTCTATTATCTATTATCTATCTTCTTGATCGATCAGAGGTCTTCGTCCTCATCGTCGTCGTCATCGTCATTATCCAGGTCCAGGAAGACAGGGCCGTTTCCGCTGACTTTGATATTATCATCGTCATCATCGTCATCTTCATCCTCGGAATTGAACTGAAGGATCGGGGTTTCGGCATCTTTGGCAAATTCCCGGATCTTCTCTTCGATCTCATCGCACAATTCCGGATTGACATTCAGGAAGTCGATGGATTTGTCCCGACCCTGGCCGAGTTTGAGATCCTGGTAGGAATAAAATGCTCCGCGCTTCTTGACGATGTCCAGTTCGGCTGCCATATCAAGAATTTCAGCAGTTTTGTTGATCCCCTGGTCATGCATCAGGTCAAATTCTGCCACAGCGAAGGGCGGTGCGACCTTGTTTTTCACGACCCGGACACGGACATGACCGCCAACGACTTCGTTATTTTTCTTCAGGCTGGTCACCCGGCGCACATCCATGCGGATGGAGGCGTAAAACTTCATGGCAAGGCCGCCCGTCGTGGTTTCCGGATTCCCGAACATGATGCCGATTTTCTGGCGAAGCTGGTTGGTGAAAATGACGGCTGTTTTTGTTTGGTTGATGATGCCGGAGAGCTTGCGCATTGCCTGGGAAATCAGGCGGGCCTGCATACCCATAGATGCATCGCCCATGGAGCCTTCGATTTCAGCTCTCGGGACCAGTGCGGCTACGGAGTCGACGATGATGACATCGACCGCGCCGGAGCGGACCAGAGTCTCACAGATCTCCAGAGCCTGTTCGCCGGTATCCGGCTGGGAGACCAGCAGTTCATTGATGTCGACACCGAGCTTGTGGGCGTAAACCGGGTCAAGGGCATGTTCCATGTCGATAAAAGCTGCGGTGCCGCCTTTCTTCTGTGCTTCCGCAACCACGTGCAGGCAGATCGTGGTTTTCCCGGAGGATTCCGGGCCGTAAATTTCAGTGATGCGGCCCCGCGGGATGCCGCCCACACCCAGTGCCAGGTCCAGTCCAAGAGAGCCTGTTGAGATCACTTCGACTTCCATCTGTTTTGCCTCTCCGAGCCGCATGATGGAGCCTTCCCCATAGCGCTTTGAAATATCGGTCAGTGCCTTTTTCAGCATCATCTTGCGGGCTTCCGGATCGATTTCTGTCACCGGGGCGAGGGTTTCCATTTGTTTCGTTTTCTTAGCCATGTTTGTTTCTCCGTTGATTTGCTTTATTCTTTCGAACACATCCTTAGTATAGCATAGTTGGAAAAATCCCGCAAGTAATTAGAACATATTTGCTTACTTTATCTTTTCCCTGTTGTCATATTTCATAAACGAACCTGAAAATTATGCTGGTAAAATAAATAATATACGATTATTACAGGAGAAGGAGGCGTACGTGACAGAATATTTTCTAAGCAGCTCAGATGATTTTGATGACTGCAGACGTTTGCGGGCGTTTCCTCTGTTCTCTTGAATAAAGAATAACGGCTGAGCGCTCCGCATCTGTACGGTCATCCCTGTGTATGTGATGACCGTTTTTACTTGATATTGAGGAGGTACAGCCATGACCTTCACGTTTGATTTTAAAAATAGAAAAGCGGCAAAGGAAGCCGCAGAACGGGAAAAGACCGCGAAGATGATGAAGAAGCTGGCAAAGACAGCTTCCTATGATGCATCCACGCTTTATGCTGTCTATTCTTCTTCCGAGCATGGGATGGACCGGGAGGCAGTAGAAGATTCCCGGGATGAATACGGGAAAAACCAGGTGGACCGCGGGAAGAAGGTTTCTGTCTTCAAGCGAATCTGGGATTCTTTTGTTAATCCTTTCACCCTGGTGCTGATGGGCCTTGCAGTGGTTTCTGCTTTTACGGACATCATTTTTGCGGCTCCCGGCGAACAGAATTATGCGACGGTGATCATCATCACGACCATGGTGATGATCAGCGGTGTGCTGCGTTTTGTGCAGGAGACCCGCTCCGGTGATGCGGCTGAAAAGCTGCTGGATATGATCACCAACACGGCCTGTGTGGAACGCATCGAGGACGGCAAAAAGGAGATCCCCATCGATGAGATCGTCTGCGGGGATATCATCTGGCTCAGTGCGGGGGACATGATCCCGGCGGATGTGCGCATTCTGCAGGCAAGGGACCTTTTCATCGGCCAGTCCTCCCTGACAGGGGAAAGCGAACCGGTGGAAAAGTTCGCTGAATGCGAAAATCCGAAAGCACCGCTGACGGAACTCACCAACATGGCGTTCATGGGAACCACGGTCATTTCCGGCAGCGCGAAGGCAATTGTCGTCGCAGTCGGCAACCATACGGTCCTGGGAAGCATGGCAAAGGAAATGGATACCAAACCCGTAGAGACCAGCTTTGACAAGGGCGTGAACGCGGTTTCCTGGATTTTGATCCGCTTTATGCTGGTCATGGTTCCGATCGTGCTCTTTGTCAATGGCTTTACCAAGGGTGACTGGATGCAGGCTGTGCTCTTTGCCCTCTCCATCGCCGTCGGGCTGACACCGGAAATGCTGCCGATGATCGTGACGACCGCTCTCTCCCGCGGCTCAGTAGCCATGAGCAAGAAGAAAGTCATCATCAAGAACCTGAATGCCATCCAGAATTTCGGCTCCATTGACATTCTCTGCACTGATAAAACCGGTACGCTGACCCAGGACAGGGTGGTTTTGGAACTTCATCTGAATCTTCATGGCGATGAGGATGACCGGGTACTGCGGCATGCCTACCTGAACAGCTATTTCCAGACCGGGCTGAAGAACCTGATCGATATTGCTATCATCGAAAAACAGGATGAACTGGGGTCCGATTCCATCCGTGAAACCTACACCAAGATCGATGAGATCCCCTTTGACTTTGAGCGCCGCCGGATGAGTGTCGTGGTGGCAGACCATGCCGGGAAGACCCAGATGATCACCAAGGGCGCCATTGAGGAAATGCTCAAGTGCTGCACCTGGGCGGAGATCGATGGCAAGGTCGTTCCGCTTTCGGAAGAAGTCCGCAATTTTGTGCTGGAGAAATCCGATGACCTGAATGAGAAGGGGATGCGGGTGATCGCGGTCGCGCACAAGACCAATCCCTCACCGGTGGGTAAGTTCTCTGTCTCGGATGAGTCGGAAATGGTGCTGATCGGTTTTCTCGGTTTTCTGGATCCGCCGAAGGAGACAACGGCAGAGGCGATCGCCCGCCTGCATGAGCATGGCATTACGGTGAAGATCCTGACCGGTGACAACGAAAAGGTCACCTGCGCCATCTGCCGCAAGGTGGGGCTGGATGTCAAAAAGACACTGCTCGGGGCGGATGTGGATGCCATGGATGACGCTGCACTGCTGAAGGCTTCCGAAGAGATCTCGGTATTTGCCAAGCTCTCTCCCTCTCAGAAAGCCCGGGTGATCACCGTGCTGCGGAATGCCGGACATACCGTCGGCTATATGGGTGACGGCATTAACGATGCGGCTGCCATGACCCAGTCCGATGTGGGTATTTCCGTTGACACGGCGGTGGATATTGCCAAGGAAGCTGCTGCGGTGGTGCTGCTGGAAAAGGACCTGAACGTGATCATCGACGGTGTGATCGAGGGACGGAAGACTTATGCGAACATGATCAAATATATCAAGCTCACGGCCTCTTCCAACTTCGGCAACATGTTCTCAGTGCTGGCTGCCAGTGCCTTCCTGCCTTTCCTGCCGATGGCGGCACTCCAGCTGCTGCTGCTGAACCTGATCTATGACATCTCCTGCACGGCGATCCCCTGGGACAACGTGGACGAGGAATATCTCAAGAAGCCGCGGAACTGGGATGCGGGGTCCATCAGCCGCTTTATGCTCTGGATGGGGCCAACCAGCTCGGTGTTTGATATCGCGACCTACCTGCTGATGTATTTCATCATCTGCCCGATGTTCACCGGCGGAGTGCTTTTCCCGGCGCTGAAGGACCCGGCAATACAGGATCTGTTTGTGTCGGTATTCCAGACCGGCTGGTTCATTGAAACCATCTGGTCCCAGACACTGGTGATCCACCTGATCCGCACAGAAAAGATTCCCTTCCTGCAGAGTCATGCCTCTTTGACAGTGACCGTGCTGAGCCTTGCGGGATTGGCTGTGGCGACGGCTATTCCTTACTCTCCGCTTGCGGGCGCTTTCGGTATGACGCCGATGCCGGGCGTGTATTGGGGCTGGCTTGCTGGGATCCTTGTCGGATATATGCTGCTGGTGCTGGGCGTGAAGGCGATCTATATCCGCAAATATAAGGAATGGCTCTGATTTGGTGCAGAAGGGGCAGCTTATCAGGAACTGTTTGCTGCCGAGATGGAAAGGATCACTTCATCCGATTGATGTTATTTTGAAAAATCAAAAAAGCCGGCCCTCAGAGACCGGCTTTTTTGGTTTCTTTCCCGTTTTCATTTATAATAGAAGCGGGAAAGGGAATTTCGATGGCAATACCGCATAAAAAAGTTCTGATTTTATTGAACGGCTCTGCCGGTACCGGTAAAGCCGGACTGAACACTCTGCTCATTATCAAAAAGTTCGCGGAAAAAGGCTATGAGCCCATTGTTTATCCGATCATTCCCGGGACGGATCTGGTCAGTGAGCGGATTTTATGCGCTTATGAAGGTGAGATCGAGATCGTTGTTTGCAGCGGTGGTGACGGTACACTGAACCATGTGGTTCAGGGGCTCATGAAAATGCGGACAAAGCCCCGCTTGGCCTATCTCCCGGCGGGCAGTACCAATGATTTTGCCCGTACACTGGGAATTTCTTCAGATTTTGAAAAGGCATTGGATACAGCGGTTCGGGATCATGTGTTCAATTATGATGTAGGGTCCCTGAACGGATGCTATTTTAATTATGTGGCGGCCTTCGGTGCCTTTTCCGCCATCAGTTATGATACCGACCAGCAGCTGAAAAATATCCTGGGATATGCGGCTTATGTTGTCAGTGCGGTCTCTGACCTGTATGAAAATATGCGTTACAGCCGCCATATTCGGATCGAAGCGGATGATTTCTCTCTGGAGGATGACTTTATTTTCGGCGCTGTCTGCAATTCTGCCTATGTGGCCGGTATTTCAGTGTTCAAGGATATGGATGTGAGCCTGGATGATGGAAAAATGGAGCTTTTGCTCATCAAAACGCCCCGGACTGCGGCTGATTTGCAGGTGATCCTGAATGCTGCCCAGCGGGGAATCCCGGATGGTTCCTTTGTCACCTTCCGGCATATCTCAAATGTACGCTTTATTTCCGAAGAGAATATTGCCTGGACCGTGGACGGTGAATTTGGCGGCTCATATAAAGAAACCGAAATCATCGTGAATCGTCAGGCGGTCTCCATCACGATGTAAAAGTAAGGAGCCAGATCCCCGTGACGGGGAATCAGGCTCCATTTGGGAATCTGACTCACTCTTTCCAAAGGAATCAGACTCTGCAAGCGGAATCTGACATCCTCCTTTTAAAAGATGAATTTCAGGAAAAATGCGGAAACTTGACGATTGGGGTGTCACGTTCTTCAATTTTGAGTTATGATATAAGTAGTTATAAAGGAGATTGGTTTCAATGCAGACAGATATCACCGTCGTTCAGAAGGTTCAGGAAGTTTCCGCACTGCTGGAAATCCCAAACAACCGCATCATTGCCGGCGGGACCGGCTATTCCCGCACAGCTGCGGAAGAACTTCATCTGATCGACATCAGTCAGCTGGACGGGATGAAGGGGATCAAACAAAAAGGGAACCGCATCGAGATCGGTCCGCTGACGACCCTTTCCATGCTGGCCGCATCCCCGCTGCTGAAAACCAATGTCCCCGCACTTGCGGAAGCTGCCGCAGCGGTGACGGATGAAAAGATCCGTGAACAGGGAACGCTGGGCGGAAATCTGGCTGATGAGCGCATCGGTGATGCGGCAGTGGCTCTGCTGGCGAATGGGGCCAAGCTGACCCTCAAAAACGGGACGGATTTCCGGGAGCTGCTGATCGAACGTTTCCGGACCCCGGATGGAAAGAACGAGCTGCAATATGACGAATGGATTACCAAAATCACACTGCAGATGCCGAAAGAGCGCTGCATGGGTGCGGCCTTCGGGAGGCTCGGAGACTGGGACCAAACCGCGGTGCCGGAAGCGGCAGCGGCAGTCCGGCTGAGTCTGGACGAGGATAAGAAAATCAGCGCTGTCCGCGGCGGACTGCGCATCGGTGAAAACAGGATGCGGCGAATGTTCCCGCTGGAAAAGGTGCTTAAAAATCAAAAGGCGTCTGAAGCAACCTTTGCCGGGGCGGCAGCAGTGATGGCAGCTGCGGTGAAATCGGAAGTCCGGGAAAGTGCTCTGGCAGAACTGCTGACGGATCTTCTTGAGCGCAGCTTTGCCATGGCGGAAGAAAGGCGGACGCTCTGAACCGCCGTCATCTGGTTATTTCGGACCTGCATGAGAACTGTACGGCATTGAATCATTTTATCCATGCCGCAGAGAAAACTCCCGGAGGCCTGGATGACATCTGGTTTCTTGGGGATCTGTTCGGTCATGCGGACGAATCCACCGGTGAGGAAGACCTGACACAGCCGGTACTGGATGCGCTGCGGATCCCGGATAAGTATTATGGGCTGATGGTTCAGGGAAATTGGGAATACTGGCTCACTCATCCGGAACGCGATGAAAGCAACAAAGACCAGGGCAAATATCGTTCACAGCTCACCCAGCGCAGGGAGCTGTTAGGCAAAAAGGGAAACAACACATTGCTGGATCGACTCTCACAGCATACCGTGAGCGTTTATCCGGAAAAGGGAGCGGGAGAGTTCACCCTCTTTCACGGCTGTTCATATGAATGTCACCGCAACAGTGACTATCAGCCTCATCCCTGTGAATGTTACCTGTTTCCCAGGGACTTGAACATTGTGACACGGGGTCTGTTCGGGAATGAAGAAAACCTGCATACACCGCATTTTCTGTTCGGGCACACCCACACCCCCGGTTTTTTCACCTACTCTGTCACGAGTATGGTGAACATGTGGCAGTTCTTCACCATGGACCTGAGGGATCGCCCTCTCAGCTATGGTGACAGCAGCCAGCGTTACGGCATCAATCCGGGCACGGCCGGCATCCAAACCCGGCGCTTTCCCCGTACCGCGATCCTGCTGGACACTGCCGAAAAAACATTTACGTATTTGGTTGATACAGAGGAATGACCGCTATGAACGAACACTATTATGACGAAATGATCAAAAGCATCACAAGCGTGAACGACAAAACACGCAATATCCCGCTTAAATATACCGGACTGAACAAAAAAGGCGGCTCAACACTGGCTTACGAATTCGAAAACACAGAGACCAATGAGCGGTACTTTCTCAAGATCACTCCCAATGAAGACAATGGCGGCGGTGAACTGCGGGTGCTGCCGAAGGTCAACCAGCTCTTCAAAAACGAAGTTCTCTCTGAACCTGATGCCCTCAAGCGGCTTGGATATATTCCCGTCCCTACGATCATAACGGATGATCCCTCCCGCTTCAATCCGGAATTTGCCAGCCTCTTCAAACCCGAAGAATCCCTCCTGCAGCTTCAGACCGCAGCCGCGGGCACTCATTCCGAACGCGAATTGCCTGAATCCATCACAGACCGGCTCTCCATTCTGCTCAGTTTTGCCAAACTCCTGCGGACCTGCGCTAAAAACAAGATCGCTTATGTCGATATTAAGCCCCTCGAGCACCTCTTCTGGGAACGGTACAACGGTCAGATCCGCATCACCCTCATCGACTGGGGCATTGCCCGGGCAAACGCCGAGCCTGCCCTGCTTGCCGACGACATCCGCAAATTCTGTCAGACCATCCCCGAAGTCATCTACGGGAAGAAGATGGCCGACCTTCAATACAAGGGCAAACTCACCTATCCCATCCAAAGCGAAAACCGCAGTGCGCTCACCCCTTTGCTCAGCACCTTCTCCTTCAACAGTGAGCTGCCGCCCCTTTCAACGGAATACGCGGCACTCATCAGCGACCTGCTTTCCGGCTCACTCAACGAGCTGCGCGTACAGAATCGCTGCGTCTCCATCTGGGATGCCGTCATTACCGCACTCGATCAGGCCCGCCTCCAGACCCAGAACAATACAGCGGATGCCCTTGACAACACCGATATGCTGAACCGGCGCGCGGAAGATGCCCTGAAGCAGACCCAGCCGCGCGATCTTTCCTCCGCACTGCCCATGCGTCAGATCTCGATATCCAGCCATCCGGCCTGGATCATCGCTGCCCTGCGCTTCACCCAGGCCTGGTACAGCCGCATCGACCTGATCCCTCACATCGAATTTGACCTGACTGCCAAGGCTCTTGTTGAAAAAGACATTCCCGGTGCTCTGAACACCTTTGACCGTCTTCAGACTATTATCAAAAACAAGCTCGGCCAGGGACAGACCCAGCCCGAACTCCGCGAACACATTAACGTTTATATCGACACCATCGGGCAGGCACTTCATGCCTGGGACTATCTCGACCGCTACCAAAGCAAACAGCTCACCGATGCCCAGCTGCTTCAGGAGCTCAGTACTTCCACCCTGCGCGTCAGTGATACCATCCTTTCCGACCTCTATTACCGCATCAAGGAAGGCGATGCCCCCGCGAAAGTGAACGAAGAACCGCAGTCACTGCCGGAAGCTGCCCCTGAAGCGCCGGAACTTCCGGAACCGAAGCAGCCGGAGCCGGAGATAAAGGCGGAGATCATTGCACCTGCCCCGCTTCAGCCTGAGCAGGAGCTTTCGCCGGTCGATCCCATGATCGTAAATGCGATCAAAACCGCTCAGAATCTCAAGCTCGAAGCCGACCGCACCGATAACTTCAACATGCTGCGACCGACCGGTTTTTTCCAGCGCCTCAATGACTTCTGCATGAACCGCAGCGCCTTTGACAATCCTGAAGTCCGCCAGCACCTGGATCCTCTTCTCTTGACTATCGTCGACAAAATCGATCTTTGGAGTCAGAACATCCGTCCGGAGAAATATTTTGTCTCTCAGGAAGCTGTCGACTCCATCGACTGGATCCAGAATGTCTCTCCCATCGTTTATACCTGCCCGGTCAAATATGAGGGCCGTGAAATGGTCCTCGGCACGATCGTAAAGACACGTCTGAGCGAGATCTTCCAGTCCATTTACTATTCCCTCGCCAAGGAGCAGACGGCCGGAGAGCCGCCGGAGATCCTACAGAAGATCGGACAGATCAAGATCCTGCGCAAGCGTCTCGACATGGAGAACCTCACCTATATCCGTTCCCTCATTGATCGCGGAGAATTCGAAGCTGCCAACCAGGTGATCAATCTTCATTATTCTGAATCGCCCTATACCTTCGATCAGCTCAACAATGAAATTGCCATGAAACGCAAGGAACAGGCCGATCAGAAGACACTGGCTGTTATCGATTCTGTTCTCAATGACCTGAGCTCCAACGATACAAAAATGGAGACGGCCCGCTTCCTCAACAGTCCCAAATCCGCCGCCATGGTCTCTGACCGCTTCTTCAGCTTCAAAAACCGCGGTACCCAGCTCTTCGATCTGCAGGACGAACTTTCCCGCACCAAAAACGCCATCCAGGAGCAGCGCAAGACCATCCACTCCATGCGCCTTATCTCTGTAGGCGCCCTGCTGGCTGCTGTCCTTACCGTCGCCATTGCTGCCTTCCTGCTGCTTTCCTCAATGCAGAAAAACAGCGAGCTGCAGAGCAGTCTCGAGGTTATGGGCACCGCCGTTGCCGTCAATCAGTCCGACAACATGGGGATGCTGCAGGCCATTGCGCAGACAGCGGCCGTCCAACCTGAATTTCCTACTCCCATGCCTACCGATATTCCCACCCCGACGATGATCCCGACCATCGCCCCGGTTACTGAGGAAATCGGACTTGATGAACCGGTCATTTCACGTCTTCCCGCTGCCACAGCGACCACGGTGAAATCCCCGGCTGATACCCGCCTGGACGGGCTCGTCGGACAGTCTGTGACACTTGCCCTGGACGATCGGACACAGTTTTACACTTCCGAATCCCTGACTTCCCAGCTTGGCACCATCTGGACCCGGAACCGGCCGCTCACCGGCAGGCTGGTCTCTTACAACGACCGCGCCATCAACATGGAGGCATCCTTCAATATCGGACGCAGCCGCATCGCCACCAGTGACAACATGGAAGTCAATTCACAAACCTATATTCGCCTTTATTCCAATGTGCCGTCTGAAACCGAGCCGGTATTTGTTACTTCCAATGTAGTCTCGCTGGCATCTCCCGCAACCGACTGCACGGATTCGGCACAATCATTCTGTCACGGGACTTTTTCCATCTGGCTGGACCGCACGATGGTGGAAAGCAACCTGAATTAAGGAGGGATCGTGGAAAGTTCTGTTTTATCCTCCGGGGAACGAAGATCAGGAAAAGAAGCTGCTGTCAAGCAGAGCATCATCCAGCTGATTTTAAAGTGGAAGCTGAACTCGGCTGAAGTCGAGATCCAGAAAAATGAAAGCGTCCTCAGCGATCCCATCCGCAGAGAACTGTCCCGGCTGATCGAGCAGTACCGCGGCTATGACAAGATCATGTTCTCCGCACAGGAGAACTGCGACAAAAATCCGGTGACCGCGAAGATGATGATGGCGCGGATCCCCGGGGATATTCTCATCACCCATCCCTCTTATCGCAAGATCAACACCCGTCTTCAGAAAAAGGATGACGACACGCGCATCAAATCTGCCCAGAAGAAATTGGATGAGGCGGAGCGCTATATCACGGTAGAGATTAACCAGACCAAGGGGGAAGACGCACTGGAGGCGGCAAAGGATATATACCCGGCCTGGGAGGAAAATCCCGATATCCGTACCCGTATCGAAGAGCTGGCCCTGCGTTCCGAGGCACTGAAGCGTGGTCTGGAGATCCAGCAGGAGATCAGCGCACTGCGGGAGACCGGAGGCCAGTCCGCCTATCAAAAGGCACTGGAGCTGCTGAACGAATATACCGCCCTGGACCTGGAAGCACTGGGCGTCAAGCTGTTCGATGTAGATGAGGAGCGGGATGCCCTGCTGCGTATGATGGTCCGTGCGGACGGTTCCTCCTGGACCTACCGGCTGACCCCGTCTGCTTCCCAGGAGATCATCCGGCTGGAGCAGTCGATCCGCTCCCTGGAGGATGCCGAAAACAAGAACCTGCGGGTCCTCATCAATAACAATTCCCGTCTCCTGACGATCCTGATCCAGGAATATGAGCACATGGACCCGGATTCCGAGCAGGCGATCCAGGCCGGTGCCCGTATCGCGGAACTGCGGGAGAAAAACCAGCGCCTGCAGAGCGACATTCTTTCGGATGTGGCCAATCGGGCGGCAGAGTATTGCCAGCAGGCCCGCTTCGCCCTGCAGGAGGGCGAACTTTCCGCTGCGGAGTCAAACCTGCGCATGGCTGCCGAGACCGGGAAACCGGCGGGCGGCGGTGAGGATGACTATCTCGGTGAAGTTCCGCTCCCGACCACGGTCACCGATGCCATCAATGAACTGCAGGGTCAGCTGCGTCAGGCACAGGAACGGCGGGCACAGGTCCGCAAGGATATCGAAACCATCCGCCGCGAGTTTTACAACGAGGACGATCTGACCCTGAACAAACTGTTCTCCTGGAAGACCACCCTGGACAACTGCATGCGGGACGATCCTTATGCCCCGGGACTGGAACAGCTGCATCAGGAGATCACGGAGCGCTATGCCGCTTCCATCAATTACCTGATGGAGCGCACGGCCTTTGATATCGACAGCGATCTGCAGAAGGGCGATCCCGTCTCCGCGGCTTCCCGCCTGGATGCGGTGACACCTTACTTCAGTACGGACGAGCAGAAGGAATTCATGACGGCCCAGCTGAAGAAGATCAATCGGGCGGAAGGCGTCGGACGCAAATCCCAGTCCATGATCGATGAACTGACCCGTCTGAGCAATCAGGCGGTGAACACACTGGTCTGCACGGACGCGGACCTGGAGAGCGCAAAGAGCCTTGCCAAATCGATTTCTGACCTTTACGGTGATGAAGACAGTGCACAGCCGCCGGAATCGGCCGCTGCCATCCAGCGCATCATGACCCGGATGCAGACGCTGCATGATTCTGCCGAGCAGATCTCCAATTTCAAGGCGCTTTCCGCGGAAGGTCCGACACCTCAGGCGATCCAGGCTGCCGAAGGACTGGAGGTCAGCCCGCTTTATGAACTGCCGGCCATCAAGAACCTGCTGGCGATGTTCTGGCGCGGAGCGGGACTTTCCGACAAATCCGGTGAGGAGAGTAAAGCTGCCTATTTTGCCCGGGCTTCCCGGATCGCGATGGAAAGCGGCAATGCTGAGTTGCAGAATGAAATTTCTCAGTCGATCACCGGTTTCAACCAGCGTAATGACCGGGGCCGTCAAATCAATCTTGTGCTCGAGTCGCTGCAGGGATTTTATGCCGAAAAGAATTATGCGGCCGGGGTTGACTTTATCAACAATAAGATTTCCGAGGATGAACGCTCGGATCAGCAAGTCCAGATCCTGGCGGATAAAATCGAACAGGCCTACCGCATTGAGCAGTCGGAACGGCTGCGCAATGAAGCCCGGGAGGCTTTTGAACGGGATGAACTGCTGAAGGCTGAAGAGCTGATCGGTCAGTCACTGGAGTTCTTCTTCACGGTGGAGGGAGCCCAGCTTCAGAAATCCATCATTTCCAAGCGGGAAGATGAGGAAAAAGACGTCCGGGAGCTGCAATCCTTCCTGGATGTAGATTTTGGCACGAACGTTGTGCTGGATGAAAAGGGTGCCGCGCAGGTGCGCTATATCCGCGAACGGCTCCAGCGGGTGGACAAACGCAACATCCGTGATCTGGAGCTTTTGGGGGAGATCGGTGCACTGGAGTCCGCGGTCAACCAGCTGGTGGACCAGGAGTCCAACGAATTTGCTCAGATGCAGTCCTCCTTCAAGAACCGCCTGCTGACCGGTCCGGAGGGACTGGTCGAGGCCGGGGAGATTTTGAAATCCATTGAGGCCCGTTCCTGGATCAGCAATGTCCGTTCGGAGATCATGGGCATGAAGGCTGACCTGGGGACGGTTGAGCGCATGTACAGTTCGCTGCGGACGGTCACCGAGCAGGCGAACGGTTTTGCCAGACAGGGGGATTTTCGCTCCGCGAAACGCATCCTGAGCTCTTTCACGGATGAAAGCCTGCGGGATTATCCCGGCTGGGTCTCTGCCATCAAGGAAAGTGCGGAAAGCCGGATCGATCAGCTGGACCTGAAATATCAGGAAGTGCAGAAGATCTTCGATCCCAACCGCAATCATACCGATACCATCGTGGCGAAGGTCGATGAAATTTTCGAGTCCAGCGTCCCGGATGGGGAGAAGATTTTTGCATTGGAGACAGAGCTGCAGCATCAGCGTCTGATTTTGGAAAAAGAGATCGGGGTCGATCCGGAGAACAACGCCTATCTGAATGCCCTGACCTATCTGGATGAGGTGCTGCGCTGGGCGGAGATGATCACGGAGTTTGATTTCGGCATCGAATTCCCGCAGGAAGTGTTTTCCGTGGAACCGCTTTACCAGATCCGCCGGGTGGGTAAGACCCTTTATGAGACCATCCCGCCCCTGCTCATCGAGATCCAGCCGACTCTGGCACGGGAGAACAAGTGGCTGGAGCGCCGGACTCGGGTGAGGCAGACCCTGCAGCAGATCAACAGCTGCTACAAGGCTCCGGGGAAGATCCGTGCTTCCCGCTTCCATGAGGTGGAGGCGGAGATCGACAAGATCACCATGATCGCGCTGCTGGATGAAGAAAAGGAAGCTTTGGATGAGGCGATCGACACCATCCACCGCTACCGCAGGCGCAGAAGTCTGCTGGTGGCGCTGGTGATTTCCATCATCATCATCCTGTGCGCTCTCTACTACTACCTCCCCTGGATCGCGGATAAACTGGGAATCGCATAAAGAAAAAACGTAACTATTCAGAACTTCCTGATGCTTATTTTTCTCACGTGCCTGTCACACGTGTGGCTGGCACGCAGACTTCCGAACTGTTACGATCAGATTCTCTAATACATATCCTGATTCCGTTTCCTGCCGGAAAACATCCAGGAAACGATACACGCGATAATAAGAAGTGCAAACAGCGCGATTAGAAATACGGCTGAAATCATATCTGAATCCATGCTGCGCAGCATATAAAACAGACCACCACGTACAAATTCCACCTGTACTTCATGATCATCGTGAATGTTATTGAAGGTAAATGAGACAGCGCCGTCTTTATCCCTGTTAAAAGTATAGGTTGTCCTTTCAACGATTTTTCCATATTCATCCGGTATCGTATAATTTGCGGTACTGATTCCGTCAGGACCATCAGTCCAAACCAGATCATTAAATGAGAATGTCTTTCCATCGATTCTGACACGCCAGATACGATACTTTTCTTCCGGCACAATATAATGTGTTGAAGAAGTTCCGGATCCTACTACTTTGATAAAGTCATCATTTTCTACAAGATCACCCTCTTCCTGAAAGGAATGATCCATTGAATAAACACGCCCGCCATTTGAAGATGACTGCTCCAATTTGTTGGCATTATTATTATCAAAAAACGTAATATTTACATCACCGCGCCGCCCGGCGGAGATCGTGGCCACAAGAGAACCGCTTGTGTGCATCAATACTGCCATTCCGGTATCCTGTGTATCCGCGTCATTTCTCGCCCCACTGCCGGAAACTGACGTTATCGCGGTGGTGAAATAAAGTCCGTTCGCGGTACCGTCCGGATTGACTCCTTTTATACGGGAAATACGCAGAAGGGAAGTATCACCATTCCGGTTGTTGATCGGCTTATCATAAACATCACGGATCTCATGATTAAAATAGGGTATCACGGCAAATGAAGCGGCACCGCGTACGATCCCAAACCCTTCAGCCCATCGGAAATCATTACCGAGATCATTTGTTCCCCAATCCGCATCTGTTTGCAGCATGGTAGCCATACTGGCGTTATCCAAGTCATTCATGGAATACAGGATTGTACCGTCAATGGAATTCCCGTCATCATCTTCCACACTGTAATCAAATTCATATCTTGCGCCTACACGAATTCCATCTAAATCATGTACATCTACACGGTTGCTTGGGTCATTGATAACAATCGTATAACTGCCATTTTCGTATAATACCGGTGCAAGGTAGATTCGATTTGCTTCGAGAATAGCCAAAGCGCCATTCACATCCGCTTCAGCGGCAAAGGTAATTTGTGTAAAAGTAAGAACAAGGTCGAAGTAATTTCCATCCTTGTCCCGTGCTGCGTCTTTATATCGGATCGTAAAGAGTTTGGAATTCCCGGTCCCATCATCATTTCTGACAACCGTTTCGGTATAACCTTTGCTGCCGTCTGAAACTGTTTTATGAATTCCTCCGGTATAAATGACTCCCTTCCAATCCACTGGATATTGAATCGTATGCTTTCGTGGATAAGCCAGATCGGGAAATTTTTCCTGATAATGGGTTATTTTTACATCATCACCAAGAACATGAATATTATCCGGCATCGTGTCATCCGAATTGTTGAAGTTGAACTTATCACTGAAAAACTGGTATTCAATAATGCCTTCATTGTAACTCAGTTTCTTGGTATCGATATAGATAGAAGCATAGGGCAGGATCTTATTGAAGTCATTGATGTTGCTGTCCAATTCCATTGCATCATGTTTTGAACGGGCATTCCCGCCTATGAGCACACCTGTATCCATTATGGGAGCTTTACCCTCCCATTCTCTGTTTACCCGGTTATAAAAATAGTAATCATTTACGTCGCGGAACGCGTATCCGTATTCATATCGGATAAAAGCGTCATCAGGAATTGAATCACGGTTTGGATCATCTGCAGAGATTGGAAGGTTTCGCTGATAAACAGGCAGATTGCCATTTAATACATAATCGATTGCATCACTTTCTCCGTAGGTTAAATCGCTGATATCCAATTGGGCTGAAGAAGTTCCCGTAATTATTAATAAGAATAGGGTACTCATCAATAAAATAATTCTTTTCATATCTTTTTTCAATCCATTTTTTCCTTCTGAGATATTGAACATCTCTTCATATATCCTGTTACCTGAAAATTTACACTAAATGTTGACACTTTTTAAAGCCTGAATATCTGATCAACGAATATAATTAAAATATAACTCCAGTCCAAAGCTGAAAGCGATAAAAAAAAGCAGAGCCGCGATCACTGCGATCCTTATACCAATCTGATATCGATTATGATGATTCTTTTTCATCTCTTATTTTTCTGATTTCCTCGTATATTACTTCCATATATAATTCATTGTCAGTGATTCTGTATAATTGATGGTCCGATACATCCTCATTAAAAAACACAATTCCAACAATTTTCGGGTCAGTTTTTACATACTCGAAAACACTTCTCAGGTAAGCAGCTTTTTGTTCCTCATTTTTTCCTGAATATGCCACTTCGCTGATCAAAATCGGTTTATTATATAATTCCAGGTTTTCTTTTGTACCTTCATTAACATAAAAATCACTGAAAGTTTGATGGATGGAGGTTCTTTCTTCCGGCAGGTTCAATGTCAGGCCAACAAAATCGACATATTCATCTCCCGGATAATAATCCTGAGCATATTCATCAGCCCGGTTTGGAGACCATATCCATTTGATATTGGAATTGTGCTGATGTCCAAGTGTAACGATATGGCGCCATGCCTGTTTGTAATTATCCGGATTTTCCCTGTCCTGCCAGGAATACCAGGTTACTTCATAATCCGGCCGCACTTCCATTTCGTGAGCAAAGCGGATCAAAACATCATTTTCCGGGCAGATAATGGCAAGCCTTTCAAAATACCCCTTGATATAGTCATCGTGCTTTCCTTCTGCAATATCCTCAAGCGGAATATTTGTCGGCTGCCATGTAATCATGGGTATTGCGAGATGATCCGTTCCAAACAACTCAATTTTGTTTTTGCTGGACTTGTTGTTCCAGTCTTCAAACCAACCGACAATGTCCGGCATTACATCCAGCTTTAAAATATTCTCAGGTTTATTTAAATAGATACCAATGTTAGTCACATCCCTGTTCAGACTGAGATACTCTTTATCCGTTACTTTTGGCGGGATTATCTGAAAACTTTTCAGCTCAACAGCTGTTGGTTCAACTACAGGCTCTTCTTTCTTCTTATTGCAGGAGAGCAAAATAATTCCAATAATAAAAAAAATACCGACAAGCAAAATCTTCCGCGTCATAAAAACCTCCTATGCGTTTCAGGTTTGTTTATCTTCTAATACCCGGGTTCCCCAGGCTAATCCATCCGCACATTTCATCAGTCCGACAATTCGGATCGGAACCATGACAAAACTGAGGACAAGTGTCATAACCGGCATCAGGAACATGTAATATGGCGGCAGCTGGGTAAGCGCGACAAAATTTCTCGTTCCCATACCGACAGCCGCTCCGATAAGTACGAGCAGCATCACGACCCACAATGGCTGCGTATAAGTTATTGAATTTATTGAAAACCCCATTTTTCTGAAAATGAAGCATAAGCCCATATTGCTGTAAGTGCTGATCAGTAAAAAAGGCATGATGATATCAGACCAGTAAATAAAAAACATCAATTTTGCGTTGCGGAACATCCATCCTGTCATGCGGATGTTATTATATTGAGAGCCTTCTGCCCAGCGCAACTGCTGACGGATGAATTTTTTCCACTGAAGTGGTGCGTCCGTAAACACGATAGAGGTATCCTGCATCACCGTTTTATATCCCATTTTCAGGGTAATATTGGTCAGGCTCCGATCGTCGGAAACTTCTTTATGGATACCCATAAAGACCTCCGTCATAAATTCATCCATAGCTTTTCGCAAGATATCCGTACGAAATGCGATCGTCCTGCCGGGTAAGCAACCCACTTTTTCCGTAACACTCATGGCTTTCATTGTGCCTTCCGCGCGTATTTCCTCCAGCAAAGCAGCAATCATTGTAACCAGTCTGCGATTGGGTTTATATATTTTTTGCCTGGTTGTGACTCCACCCACCATTTCATCAGCTGAAAAGGGCATCAGAAGATTTTCCAATGTTCCTTGAGTCCAGATCGAATCACTGTCAACAAGTACACAAATATCACTTTTCGGGTTTGAATTTAAAACGCCAAGCCGAACCGCATTGCGCTTGCCTGCGACTCTGGTATGCAGGATTTTAATCTCGGTTTTATCATTTCCTGCTTCTTTTCTGACCCTGCGCAGGTCCCGGCATGCGTTATGCAGGACTTTATTTTCCGGCCCATTGATTATAATAATGATCTCGTCAGGTTTTTGGTCCGCTATCCGTGTCAGCACCTGAGAAAAAATGTCAATTGGTTCATCAACCACCGGAATGATAATACTTGTAAAAAAATCTTTGTTTGCACACTTATATGGCTTATATCGATCCGCAAACAGGCGAACGATGAGCCAGCGAATCAGGATGAAAGAAATAAATATCATATACCAATGCAACCGGCCTGTATGCCCAAAGTCAATACACATCAGAATAAATGTATACACATTTCCTCCTCCCTCTTTTTTGTATCTTGATGTACCATTAATTGTAACCGATTTTATATATTATTCCTAAAATCTCGAAGCAGAAAGAAATCTGCTATCACAGGAGATTTTTATATAAGACATTGCGGCATCGAGTTATGATACATTAATTAATGAATTCTGTCTTCATATCGCACACACTCAGGAATTTGTTTTTAAACCTGTTGTTTCGTCTGCCATTTTATCCTTCACCCGTCTGATTTCCTGAACAAGGTTTCTGATATCAAACGGTTTGTAAGTTATCCCGTTCGCATCCGCCTCATGACAGGCAATTGATGTTTCAACGGAAGTTTCAGCTGTCATTACGATGATTGGTGTCATGGCGATATTTCCGGGTAAACTGCGGATCGCCCGGGTTGCCTCAATCCCATCCATTACAGGCATCAGCAGATCCATGAAAATCATTGATATCTCACCTTCGCGTGCACGGGACATTCTCTCCACAGCTTTCCGGCCATTGACAGCAAATTCTACAGTCATTCCATAAGATTCCAGCAAAGAGATCAGTACTTCCCGATTGACTTCGTTATCATCGACGACCAGAACATGCATTCCGATGAAGTCAGAGTTGTCCTCCGGTTCAAGTTTCGCATCGGAAATACCCAGAACAGTGCTGATCTTTCGATATAAGGTTGAGCGGAACAAAGGTTTGCTGATAAACCCGTCAAGGCCCGCAGATTTGGCATCAAATTGAATATCAGACCAGTCATAAGCAGAAACCAGCAGCTTCGGCAGTGGGCTTTCGCAGCGTTTATGTATCTGACGGGCTGTTTCCAATCCGTTCATTTCCGGCATATTTCGTCCGAGGATTATCACATCATATGGATTTCCCTCCGATTTTTCTTCATTGATCGATTGAATCGCTTCTTCCCCTGAAGCCACGGTTTCAACAATAGCTCCCAGTGAATACAAGGTTTCCTGTGCTGTGGCACGCAAAGCCTCATTTTCATCCGCTACCAAAACATGAATGGAAGGAAGCAGCAAGTCTTTAACATTATCCTGTCCCGTTTTGAGTTGGAGTGAAACCGTGAAAGTCGTCCCTTTCCCCTTTTCACTTACACAACTGATTTGACCATGCATCAGGTCAACAATGTTTTTCGTAATTGCCAGACCGATTCCTGCACCCGGTATGGGGTTGATACGGGAATCAATTTCCCGAAGAAATGGCTCATACAGGTGCGGCATAAATTCAGGTGAGATTCCAATACCATTATCTGTCACCTTGTAAATCAGTCGGATCGTTCCCGGCACACTGCCCAATTCCTCCCGCAAATCGATTCCTACTTTTCCGCCTTCGGGAGTATATTGAAGCGCGTTCATCAAAATATTCATAAATACCTGATTGAGCCGGACATTGTCCCCGATAAGAATTTCATGTTCGATTCGGTCGATGTGAAAAGTAAAATAAATATTCTTTTCACGAACCAACGGTCTGGACATGATAGCCAGGTTTCCCGCACATTCTGTAATAGAAAATGAAACCGGATGAAGCTCCATTTGCCCCTTTTCCAATTCAAAAATATCCAGAATATCATTTGTCATCGCCATCACATAGTTACTGGAAAGGCCGATCCTGCGGAGTGCATTTCGCACGATCGCTTCATCCTTGATCTGACTGCTTGCAATCGCAGTAGAACCAACAATAGAATTCATTGGCGTACGGATGTTATGAGACATCATGGAAAGAAAGTCTTTTTTTGCGTGATTGGCTTCATCAGTTGCAGCAATTGATTTGTCTAATTCTTTACATAGAGAAGTCACAGCCCATAAATTCAGGAAGAGGAACAACAGGACGACAATGATAACAGCAGCAAGCTGCAGGTACCCATATGATATTTTTTCAAGCTCAATCATTGGAACATAGGTAATCAGTTCCCTGCTGTCTGCTGAGGCAAAGCGCTTATAAGCGAGCAAGTCGAGCCCCCCGTTTGCATCGATTAGCATAACAAATCCATTGTCGTCTGCATCAGAAAACGTGTGAATATCATCCAGGTTCTGGTGTTCCGGGATATGATTTGCTTCATAAAAGTCAAAAAAGTTATCTTTCCTGAAAGAAGGTCCTTTTATGATGTAATCGCCATTCTGTTCCGTAACCGTTATTTCGGAATTATTGTATTGGTTAAGAATAAAGTACCATTCATGATCAAGCATTGACAGGGGAATAATCCTCATCAATACGGCATCCCGCATGTTTCCACTGTTTTCATCACGTAATTTTAACGGGTGGCATAATGCCAGAGATTGAACACCGTTGATCGGGTTCACGAAAGTCCTGGTCACATTTACGTGATTAGGGGCCGGTGCTTCTTCAGTCAATGTATCCAAAATATTGACATGGGCATAAGAAACAGAATAATAATCCGGAGCCGATTCAGGCGCGACAATAGACATTCCGGAAAACGATCCATCATCGATCCACAAAATCTGAGCAGTGGCATTATCTGTGTCCAGCGTCCGCAAATAATCTATTGCCTCATCCATAGTCATTTTTGACGCATTAATATAAACAGCCCAGGTATTACAGATATTTTGTTCACCCAGCAGGAAGTTAGTCATTACCTGCTCCATGGCTTCCGTAGTCTTTTCAAAGGCATCCATTTGTGTTCGGACACGATTGTCAAATACCTCTTTTGAATACTCATAAAAAAGGCCGATAATAATTGCAGACAGAAGTATATCTGAAATGATGATGATCCATTTTTTAGTTTTAGTCTTTTTCAGCATATTGTTGATATATTCCATTTATTGTGTTGAAATTTTAACTATATTGATATCTGTAAAAAACCTTTACAAACATATTCAACAAGTTATTTCTATATAATCGGATAACAAATCAAAGTTAGCAGTAATTTTCCATTTTGCTTTTGCACCTCCCTATGCGGGTCTCCGTGATAAAAGCAAGGCCTGCTTATCAATAGGAAAAAAATAATAATTCGTCGGTGACATTTATAAAGATGATATTATATTATTCTTAAAACATTTTATTATACATTGAATTTTTATGTAATTTGTCTGTAATTTTTATGACAAAAAAATAATTCTTCTGAAAATATATTTTATTGTTCGTTGGTTTTACTATACGTAATCCTAAATTGCCAACAGCTATTTTGAATTACTGTGAAACCGTTTTACACGTTCACATAATTTTTACAACAATAAACACAC
>CAYWGX010000015.1:0-26084 GCA_964457635.1 uncultured Leptolinea sp. | reverse complement strand
CCCATTTCTTTTTCCTCTAAAAATTAAAATAGATAAACGGGTTGTGTGCCCCGAGAATCAGGAAAGAAACAGCCCACAAAAAAAGTCCCGCATAAATCAAAGGAAGCAGGACCTGCTGACACACAGCAGCCTTCGAGCTTCCGATTTTTGTTTCCAGAACTCTCGTGACCGGAGCGGAGAAAAGCAGCCCAAAGAAAAGGTAAACACCGTATTCCCGCATATAAGCCTGCATACTGACATCCCAGCTGAACTGATGCACGTAAAAACCAAGCATAGAAAGACAATAACGCAAACCGCTTTTCAAAGAAGGTGAATTGAAAATGATCCACCCCCAATTCACACATAAAAGCGTTATGATCCGCCACACTATGCGCAGTAATCGGCTTTTCCGCTCGTCCGGTTTGAGCAGATATTTTTCAAAGACAAGCAATACAAAATATCCCAGCCCCCAAAAGATAAAGGTGAAATTCGCCCCGTGCCAGATACCAGTCAGCAGCCAGACGATCAGCATATTGCGAATATTTTTCAGAAGACTGACACGTGACCCGCCAAGAGGAATATAGATGTAATCCCGAAACCACTGACTCAGGGAAATATGCCACCTGCGCCAGAATTCCGTGACGGTTCGGGAAATGTACGGATAATTAAAATTTTCCGCAAAATTAAATCCGAACATTTTCCCGAGTCCGATTGCCATATCCGAGTAACCGGAAAAATCATAATAGATTTGCAGACTGAAACAGATGGATCCCAGCCACAAAACCAGCGGATTCACCATGGTGAACTGCATTTCAAACACTTCTTCCGCCACGACCGCAAGATTATTGGCAAGGATCACTTTTTTGCAAAAGCCGAGCAGAAAACGTTTTACCCCTTCACCGAAAAGTATCACATCACTGCTGCGCGTGGAGATCTGCTTTTCGATATCATGATAGCGCACGATCGGACCCGCTATCAGCTGAGGAAAAAAACTGATGTAGAGCGCCACATACAGTGGATTATTCTGAACTTTCACGGTCCCGCGATAGACATCAATGACATAAGACAAGGCCTGAAAGGTAAAAAACGATATCCCGATGGGCAATGTCACATCCAGTCGCGGCAGCCCGGTACGAAACAGGTCATTGATGATTGAAAGCCCGAAATTCAGGTATTTGTAAAAAAAGAGGATCCCAACGTTGAGAATAATATCAAGTATCAGCAGCCACTTCGCCTGTTTTTTATAACGGTCGATCAACAGTGCAATTCCATAGTTGAACGCAATGGAGGCTGCCATCACAAAGACAAATTTCGGTTCCCCGTAAGCATAAAAACATAGACTTGCTGCCAGAAGAATATAATTCCGAACCTTATCCTTCGCAATATAGTATAAAAAAAGGACAACAGGCAGAAAGTAAAATGTGAAAAGCAAACTCGAAAAAACCATCATCCCCCATCACAGCGGCTGAATCAAATATTAATCCAGCTTTATTGTACCGTAAATAATTCATTTGCCTACCGATAGATTTTCTGCTACGGAGAAGGCAGAAATTGTCTTTATTGTATCACGCAGCCGTTGGTTCAATAAAAATTTTGAATTTTCATGAATTTTCAATAAACCTATTGACTTAGTAGGTGTTTTATGCTATGATACATGCGATTAATAAAAAAAGAACAGGAGGAACAGAAAGATGAACAACCTGAAACAATATGAAATGATGGTTTATTGTATGGGAATGGAAGTTTGCTGTATGTGTCTGTGCCGCCGGGAAAGATCTGCGTAATTACGCATTTTTTGTGTATACTGATCCGGCAGACAAAGACTGACTGCCGGGTTTTTCTTTGAGAAGCATTGCCGAATCAGGCAAAAAGAATAAAATAAACTTATGAACTATGTTCATTGATGAAAGAAGGAATCATTATGGCAAACATTTATAAAGGTACATTGGGATTGATCGGTAACACGCCGCTGGTTGAAGTTGCAAACCTTGAAAAAGAACTGAATCTGGACGCGACCGTTCTGGTCAAGCTGGAATACTTCAATCCTGCGGGTTCTGTAAAGGACCGCATTGCCAAGGCGATGATCGAGGACGCGGAAGCCAAGGGGTTGCTCAGGGAAGGTTCCGTTATCATCGAACCGACATCCGGCAACACCGGAATCGGTTTGGCAGCCATTGCGGCCGCCAAAGGATACCGCATCATCCTCACCATGCCGGAGACCATGAGCGTCGAACGCCGCAATATTCTGAAGGCTTACGGAGCTGAGATCGTGCTGACCGACGGAACAAAGGGCATGAAAGGCGCCATTGCAAAAGCGGATGAACTGGCAGCCGAAATTCCCAACAGCTTCATTCCCGGACAGTTCGTCAATCCCGCCAATCCGGCGATCCACAAAACCACTACAGGCCCGGAGATCTGGAAGGACACTGACGGCAAGGTTGATATCTTTATCGCAGGAGTCGGTACAGGCGGTACAGTGACGGGAACCGGTGAATATCTGAAAGAGCAGAATCCGGCAGTGAAAGTCGTCGCTGTAGAGCCTGCAAGCTCTCCGGTTCTTTCTGAGGGAAAGTCCGGCGCACATAAGATCCAGGGCATCGGAGCAGGCTTTGTCCCGGATGTACTGAACACCAAGGTCTATGATGAGGTCTTTCCGGTTATCAATGAAGACGCCTTCGCGGCTGCCAAACTGCTGGCAAAAAAAGAAGGCATCTCCGTGGGCATTTCCTCCGGTGCTGCCCTGCATGCTGCGATTGAAATCGCCAAACGCCCGGAGAATAAAGGCAAAGTGATCGTTGCCCTCCTGCCGGACAGCGGTGACCGGTACTACTCAACCGCATTGTTTACGGAATAGAACTCAGGCTAAAAGTAAAATGTAAAAAACAGAAGGCGGCAGGTTTTTGCAGATGGCATAGCCTTTTCGCTGAACCTGCCGCCAATGTATCGAAAATCGAAATCATAGGGAGATAGATGGCGAAAGTAATTGTTGGCTTATCCGGCGGTGTAGACAGTGCAGTGACGGCATATTTGCTGAAAGAGGCAGGATATAAAGTCATCGGTGTGACGCTCAAAACAAGTGAGTATACCGAAATCAATGATGCTCAAAATATTGCGGAAAAACTTGATATCGAATTCTACACGCCGGATGTTTGCACACTTTTTGATAAAAAGGTGCGGCAGCCCTTTTTCGAGGCCTATCTTCACGGGGAAACACCCAATCCCTGTGTGATCTGCAACCGGCGTGTGAAATGGGATCGGCTGATTGCTTATGCCGACAGCGTTGGTGCAGAACAAGTGGCGACCGGCCATTATGCTTCGGTGATTCAACTTCCGAATGGCAGATATACCGTCCGGCAGGCGGATCATGCAGAAAAAGACCAGACTTATATGCTTTACAATCTGACGCAGGAACAATTGGCACGTACCATGATGCCTTTGGGAAAATACAGCAAGCCGGAAGTCCGCCAAATTGCAGAAAAGATAGGTCTGAATGTAGCCCGAAAAAAAGATTCTCAGGAGATTTGCTTTATCCCTTCAGGTGACTATGCGGATTGTATTGAAAACGATCCGCAATTCACCGTTCCCGGAGAAGGAAACTTTGTCACGGAAGACGGGAAGGTTTTAGGGTCTCACCGGGGAATCATCCATTACACAGTCGGACAGCGCAAAGGCCTGATCGCAGCCGGGTATCCAATCTATGTCAGGGAGATCCGTCCGGAAACCAATGAGGTGGTGTTGGGAGAGGAAAAGTCTCTCTATACTTCTGAAATCATCTGTAACAGGCTGAACTACATGAGCATACCGGAGCCCGCTGTGGGAGAATCTTTCCCTGCATTGGTGAAGATCCGCTTTCACCATGCCGGTGAACATGCCACGATTATACAGGATCCTGAAAATCGGTGTCAAATCGTTTTTGATAAGCCGGTCCGTGCTGCCGCACCGGGACAATCTGCTGTGTTCTGTGACGATAATAACTGTATCATCGGAGGCGGAATCATTGTTTCCGCAGTCTGAGCACCACCTTTTCCACAGAGACCTCACAGCCATGGCGAATTACTCATTCGTTTCCGGCAGGAATCCTTCAGTTTCACACCAGGTTCAAAGCATTTAAACACAATTTTATAAGTTTTTGATAGATTCTCAAAATATCGTCAAATTTTGTCACATTTTATTATATATTGCTCTCATATACTCAAAATTTGATTAAAATATACACGACAAAACTGATGATTACCGAAATACTTATGCGAAATCTCAGTTTGTTAGCATCAGAACGAGGATCATTTATGCTTGTACGTGAACGAATGATTTCGCCTGGAAAGCGGATTCCTGTAAACCTTCCGATGAATACCGCAATAGAGGCATACGATAATATCAATTATTCATGGCTGCCGGTTGTTGATCCGGAAGGTACGCTGGTTGGATTGCTCACGCCTGCCGATATTCGGAAGGCCAAAGCTGCTCTTGCAGACAATTCAGAAAGCGGAGAACGGGAATATCTGGTGCAGGATTTCATGACAACAAAATATCTGGTTGTCAATGAAAACACTCCCGTTGAAGAAGCAGTCCGCATGATGATTGATTATGATTTCAACGAACTGCCGGTTGTAAAAGACGGTTATTATTCCGGAATTATCACTGATAAAATCATGCTCAGAGTTTTAATGGAGATCACCGGAGCCCGCCGTCAGGGTGTACGTCTGATGGTAGAAGTTGAAAATAAAACCGGCGAACTGCTGCGCCTTCTCCAGACTATCAGCGACAATAAAGGCAATGTACAGGGGTTCTGTACCTACTGCGCTCCGAAGGATGAAAACGTGATCGCAACACTGCGTGTGGAAGGTGTCGATAAATATACGCTCAAGCAGGCAGTCAAAAACCTCGGGCAGAAAGTCGTAGATATCCGCTGATATCACACAGAGAAAGAAAGCTATTATATTACCGGGTGCCTCATCAGCGCCCGTTTTTTTATTTCTTACTCAGCCAGTCATAGGCAAGCTTCGGAAGATCCCGCACGCTTCCGGTGATCCGGGTACAACGCGGGATGGAATTAATAAACTCCTGACCATATCGTTTGGTATTGATGCGGTTGTCCATGATAACCACCAGTCCCCGGTCGCTTTTTGAACGGATCAACCGTCCGAATCCCTGTCTGAACTTCAAAATCGCTTCCGGCAGACTGTATTCTGCAAACGGATTTTCAAAGGTTGCCGATCTGGCAGCGATGATCGGATCGGAAGGCACATCAAAGGGCAGCTTGGTGATAACAACGATCGAAAGAGCATCTCCCTGAATATCCACACCTTCCCAAAAGCTGCGTGTTCCCAGCAACACTGCTTTTTTCGTGCTGCGGAAAGTCTTGAGCAGAGCGGCAGGAGAAACACCTTCCCCCTGTTCAAAGACGGTGATCCCTGCTTTGCTCATCTCCGGAGCGATATCGTTCGAGGTCCGCTTGAGCTGGGCATAGGATGTGAACAGTACAAGCGTACGTCCGCCGACTGTACGGCAAAGATTGATGAGCGTCTGCTCCAACACAAACTGCGCAGATGGTTGGTTCGGTTCGGGAACGTCCCGGGGTGTGCAAAGCAGTACCGCCTTTTCATAATCAAAGGGCGAACCGACGCTCATCTCATCCGCATCTTCCGCTGCCAGCCGTTCCCGCATATAGTCAAATTGTTTGGCAGTCGTCAGTGTTGCGGAGGTCAGGATCACGCAATCCTTCTCATTCCACAAAGCATCCTGAATCATTGGACCTACGGTAAGTGGAGCGGCACACAGCGAGAGGCGGGAATTGCTGCCGGAAAGGTCGATCCAATAAATCATATTGGGATCCGGACTCATGAACAAAGCTTCAAGTGTATCGTAAATCTCTCTCAGCTGATCATGCAGTCCTTTGAACATGGCATTCATTTCATCGATCTCTTCATCCGGATCATCCGCGAGTACTTCCTCGATCTTTTTTGCCATTTTGTTGGACTTCTTCAAAATCGAACGCATCAGTGTCTCGCAATTGGACCATACGATCTCAATTTCATCCCAGCCATCCATGGAACGGGTCTCTTCTCCCAGCCGCTGCTGCTGTCCATAGATTGTCAGCGGTTTGCCTTCCCGGATGTCATCCATAAAGCGGCGCAGGCACTCAAAGAGGTTCTTCAGTTCCGGCGCCAGATCCTCTGCTTTGAGAGTGATTTTTTCCGTCAGCGTCCGCAGTTCTTCATACGTATCATCGGTAAGTTTTGGCTGAAGAGCGGTCAGCAGCCGTCCGGTATATCCGCTGCTGAGGGTGCCGATATCCTGGATCACGCGAGTGATTTCATAAAAGGAAGTCTTGAAACTCAGCGCACCGGTTGCTGCGGATTCCAGGTGGTGACCTTCATCAATAATGAGATAGCGGTAATCCGGGATCACACCTTTTGCATAAACTGCGTCTGCCAGCAGCAGCGCATGGTTGACGATGATCACATGAGAATGCTGTGCCTGTGCACGAATGCTGTAGAAGGGGCACTGGTTTTTCCGCCGGAAGGGACAGACGTTTGGCCGGCAGCCTTCATTCTCGGCTGAGATCCGTCCCCAGACCTCACCCTCGATGGGTCCGTTGATGTTCAAATCGCCACGATCTCCGGTTCCATTCTCATAAAGCCAGATCATGACCTTCCCGAGCACGCGCATTTCCTCCGGGGTGGATGCACCACGCGATAGCATGTTGACAAAACGTCTCGGGCAAAGATAGTTCCCGCGTCCCTTCTGTACTGTCGCCCGCAGATCGGTCTCAAGGATCTCTTCCAGTTCCGGGATATCTTTATTGATGAGCTGATCCTGCAGGTTGATGGTATTCGTAGAGATGACGACTCGTTCACCATTTTGGATCGCCCACTGAAAAGCAGGAATCAGGTAGGCAAAGGATTTGCCCGTCCCGGTTCCGGCTTCGATGAGCATATGATGTCCTTTTGAAAAAGCATCACAGACAGTCTGCAGCATCTCGATTTGCTGTTCCCGAGCTTCAAATTTTTCATAATGCCGGCTGAAGGCTCCGTCATCTGAAAGGATTTCAGAAAGTTGTTCTGAATCCAGCTCTTTGGGATATTCTGCGGGTTTAAGCTCATACTGCTCCCCATCCCATTTAGGCGGGAATACAGGCAATTTAAAGCTTTTGGAGCTGTTGAAGTGCTCTCCCGCCTTGATCCGGGCAGAATAGACCTCACGCAACGGTCCGAGACCGACCCACTGCGATGAACCGGCGGCATTGATCAAAGAAGAAAGCAGTTCAAATGGCATTTCATAAACCTTTTGGATCAGCCGGTTATAAAGCTTCATGGTCATGGTACAGTCCGCTAACGCCCGGTGTTTTCCCTCAACATCGATCCCAAATTGCTCAGCCAATGCGGAGAGTTTATATCGCCCGGCACGGGGAAGGAGAACAGATGCAAGATCGTAGGTATCCGTACTGCGATTTTTGGTCAGGATTTTATAGCGATGCAGAAAGCTGAGATCGAAGCCGACATTGTGCCCGACGACGGAATCATTTCCGACGAATTCAGCGACCTCGTCCAGTACATCCAGAATGTGAGGTGCTTTGCTGACCATCGGGTTGGTAATATGTGTGAGCTGGGTAACAGCGGGTGGAATGGGACGATCCGGATTAACGAAGGTCTGATAAGTTTCCAGAACCTCATTCCCATCAAAACGGATCATTCCGATTTCGATGATCTTATCCTGCCGGACATCCAGCCCGGTCGTTTCCAGATCCAATGCCACTACGCTCATATCTATCTTCTTTCTTCTTATCAATTTCTGCAAATCTTTGATTATTATTATACGGGAAAAAACTCCTTTTCAAAAAACTGCAGGAAATGTTTATGTGAAAATATAGCGAAACCGTCCATCATGATGTAATTAAGTTTACGAAAGGAGTACGTTTATGAAGAAAGTTTGTTACCTTTTTGTCATTCTGGCTTTGTTAGCCTGTGTGCTTACTGTTTCCGCGCAGAAACTGGAAACCACCATTCTGGCAGACGGTCCCGACATGCTGAAATACGGCAACCCGGATCTTGATATCGAAGCCGACGAGATGCTGGAAACCTTTGCGCTCGGCGACATCGTCACTGTAACCGTCGAAGGCTACGGCACCTATGAAGTTCCGGTCTGCTCCAACTATGATGATGTGTTCATGGGAGAAAAGCTGCTGCGCACTGTCTCCGGCAAACCGAACCTCTGCCTTGCCATCAACTATGGCCAGCTGGGTGTGGAAATGGGTATCGTTGAAACCGCTCCGGAAGGCTCCGATTACCGCTATCAGGTGAAGGAAGGCATTGAATTCCCGATCAACGTCACCATTGAAATGAAGGAACAGGGCGGTTATGTAGATCGTCTCGCCCTTGGTCTGCTGAACCGCACCGATGAAAAGGAAGATTATCCGGAACTGACCGACGCTGAATTCGCGAACTTCCGTGAAATCACCACCACCGGTATGGCGCCTAAGACCCTTTATCGCGCCTCCAACCCCGTGAAACCTGATATCGGCCGTGATGAATATGCAGACGAAGCCTGCGAGGAAGCCGGCATCAAGACCTTCATCAATCTCTCCGACTCCGAAGCGGTCGCAAAAGCTTATGAGGATTTCGATGATTCCTATTACAGCAAGCAGAACGTCATTTATCTGGTGCTGCCGGTGACCTTCACTTCTCCCGAATTTCGGGACGGCCTGGCTGAAGGTCTGCGCTTCATCATCGCCAACGAAGGTCCGTACCTCTTCCACTGCGCTGAAGGGAAAGACCGCGCCGGGCTGACCGCTGCCGTTCTGGAAGCTCTGATGGGTGCTTCCCTGGAAGAGATCCAGGATGATTACGCGAAAACCTACACCAATTACTATGATGTGCAGGACGGAAAACAGGTTGCGATCCAGCCGGAAGTTCTCGACACCATCCGCGAGATCATCGTCCGCAATATGTCCGCAGCCTTCGGCATCGAAAACATCACCACCGTCGATCTTCAGAAAGCCGCGGAAGACTATCTGCTCGGTCTCGGCCTCACCGCAGACGAGATCGCTGCTCTGAAGGAAAAACTCAGCACTCCCGCCGAAGAACCCGGCCTTTCCGAAATGATTGGAGCCATTGAAGACTTCCTGATGGAAAACGGTGCAACCGAGGAAGATATTACACAATTGAACGATGCGGTTATGGGTCTGCTGAACTCGCTCGGTGTTACACAGGAAGAGATCGAAGAAGCGTTTGCAAAATAAAGAATTCCACAAATTCTTTCCGATAAATATATATAAGGCTGTCCCAAAACAGGGACAGCCTTTTTGGTTCTGAGATACCTGATCTTTTTTATTTCTATGAATAATTATGTCTACATCAAGAATAATTTGAGATAATTCGATATCGCAGAGCACAAAACGATAAAGTATAATTCCACTGTGGAATTGTAAAAAGTACATGAAAACGCTGAAACTATTTAAACAGGATCACCGGCATTTACTGATTGCGGCAATATTTGGCGCAGCAGCATTCCTTTCAGCAATCTGACATATATGATATAATAAGATCGTAAGGAAAACAAGACTAATGCTTCATACAAAAACAGAAATTTACAGGTTAAAAACTATTATTCCACTATCTATTCTTTACGGATTTGCATATGTTTTAGGGGACATTTTTGTATATAATCCCAAAAACAGCTTCAATTTTTTGACATTGATAAATGCTTTTTTTCTCAGCGGAATTTTTTTCCTTTTTTTCATTGTGTTTATAAAGGCAATCACAAGTCCGAAATTACAGAAACAAATCTCAATTATAATTTTTTTAAAAAAACACATTTTTCGAAATACCTTCTTTCTCCTTATTTTTTTTTGGATAGGACACCTTATCATAAAATATCCAGCCGGACAATGTCCAGATTCTTATACACAAATACAAATGGGACTTCATCCCGAAATACTTTCAACGCATCATCCTCTTGTTTCTACTTTGCTTATGACACGATTTGTACAATTCGGGGAGTTTATAGGAAATAGAAACGTCGGTATATTCTTATATGTCACTGTTGAAGCATTGTTGTTAGCTGCGGTTTTTTCATATGTTATCAGTGTTTTGTACAAAAACTTTTCAATACAAGATCCTTTTTTATTGATAAGCATATTGTTCTTTGCCTTTTCTCCTTACATTGTTGGATATATCGGGCAGCCGATCAAGGATGTAATGTATACAACAGGCTTTGTTTTACTGATTACAACAATGATTGACTACAAAACGAATCCAGATAAAAAAGCAATATCGCTGATAAATCCATGGATGATCATTAAACTTCTCATCAGTGCCGGACTGCTCTATTTCTTCAGAAAAGAAGGAATTATTGTTTTGGTTATCTGTTTTTTTCTGTTTTTCCTATGGGATCTATTCGAAAACAAAAATATTACAATAACCTTTCCAATACTTCTGATAATTCTTTTGATCCCGATTTTCATCAGTTATTCATGCGAGCAAAAATACAATCCTCAAAAAGGCAGTATACGAGAGATGCTGTCCATGCCATTTCAACAAACAGCCAGGTATATAACCAAACATCGGGATATCATCTCAAGCGAAGAGATTGAAGCAATCAGCAGAGTTCTTGATATCACAGACATACCGAACCGATATATCACATGGAGTTCGGATCAAATTAAAGAATTATATAATGAAAAAGCAACCTTAAAAGACCTGGCAGATTATTTTTGGGCCTGGCTAACCGGATTTAGAAAAGCCCCATTATGTTATCTACGCGCCACTATCGAACAGAATATTTATTTGATTTATCCGGGGTATAATAATTATGAGTACTATATTGATGCAAACAGTGGTGCTGCCTATTTATTTGGGGATTCCCGACTTTTTTCAACACCTGATTTTATTTTGTCTATGCAATCTGAATATTTATCGTTTCTTGAAGACATGCACACGTTTCCATTTTTGAACATTATCAACAACATGTCTTTCTATATCTGGATGCTTCTGGTATGTACGATCATTTCTGTTCATAATCATGATAATCTGTTTCTTCAGATAAGCATTCCATTATATATAACTGTAGTGATCATAATTTTAGCTCCATGCATTCGGGGATCTGTCAGATATGCCTATCCAATAATTTGGTCTTTTCCTTTATGGTTTTGCTGTATGATCAATTCAATTACAAAAAAACGAACTAAGCAAATTCATTATCAGGAATCTGATTGAAGAGTTGCGTACAGAACTTTTTTTATTTTAAACCGACAAAACAGATAAACTATAATCGTAATACATAATAAATTACTTCTTAGTCTGGCTTTATATAATAATGAAAATCATTCTTTTCAAAAATCAAGCGGATATGGAATCAATCAATTGTAAGAAACCATTTTCTGAAATATTTTTCAAAAGCCTCTCGTTTCTTCTTCTAATTGTTTATCTGGTTTGCGGGATATTCATTTTTCGAGATTACGGTGCATCGTCAGATGAATACAATCAAATTGAAGCCGGGCATATAACCTGGGCTGCAATATGCGAAAAATTAGGGAAAGAAACTCCCGAATTTAAGAATCTGCCAAAACTTACCGACTATTATAACCGTTACTACGGACAAGCTGCCACCTTTCCCACCGTCATCATCGAAGCATTGAAAGGCTTCACCTTAGACGTCAGCACCGTACTCCGACTCCGGCACATCTGGAATTTTACACTTTATTTCACCGGACTGGTCTGCCTTGGCATCCTGATGAAATTGCGCCATAAACGGGATGATGTGGTTTTCTTTCTGCTGCTGATGCACATTCTCACACCGAGACTGTTTGGAGAAGCTTTTTACAATGACCGGGATGTGATGCTGCTCTCCCTGATGTGGATCTCCCTTCTGAGCTACGAGCTCTTCACACGCCGTCCCGGAATCCTGACAGCACTGCTCTGCGGAGCATTTTTCGCGCTTGCTGTCAACACCCGCTTCTTCGCACTGGTACTGGTTCTGCTCCCACTTATCAGGCTTTTCCGCCCGGATCAGCAGAAAAGGCAGTACAACCTGATCATGATCGGAAGCACTTTGTTCTTCTGGTACCTGTTCACACCACTGTTCTGGAGCAGTCTCATTCCCGAACTGACCGCGGCATTCCGCACCTTTGCCACCGGGAAACAGCGGACACAGGAAACCGCTGGCATGGCAAACATTCTCTTTTTCGGCAGGTATTATCCGGAAAATGCACTGCCGATCTTCTACCTGCCCCTTTGGATATTCATTTCAACACCGCTTATCCCACAGATATTGACAGTTATCGGGCTTGTCAAAAGCTTCCGTTCAAAACCGGACCTGATGGACCGCTTCATGGGTACCTTCCTCTGTCTGGGAATAGCGGCGGTGATGCTGATCCGGCCGGTACTCTATAACGGATGGCGGCACATGTACTTCTTCTATGTGCCCATTTTCTGGTTTGCTGCAGCCGGACTCAGCCGACTGTTGAGCATGCCGTCGAAATTATTCCGCAGAGGTTCGATCTGCCTGATCCTGATATCCGCATTATGGAGTGTCTACCGCATCATCAACCTGCACCCATACGAATATGTTTATCTGAACCCGCTGTTCCAAAACAGGCTGGCAGATTTTGACCGGGACTACTGGCGTCTCTCCACAAGGGAATGTCTTGAATGGCTGGATAAACAGGAAACGGAAGAATTCAGCGTGGGAGAGACCAACGAAAGTCTTGACAATACCCTGATCGCCCTGCTGCCGAATCAGCGAACAAAAATCTCCATCCGGAACTACAACGCACTGCACCGCGTCCAGCCCGAGTATCTTGTTTTCAATTACAGCGGTATGATCGGAAATGATAAGACATTCCCATTTTATGACTCGATCCATACCACTGAGCGGGATGGAGTGAGGCTGGCCGAAATCTTTCAACGGATTTCACAAACACCTGTCGAAATCGCACAAATCATCCCTTCCATACCAGAAGCTGCAGACGGAAATTTTGAAACCGAATGGCGCAGTCGAAGGCCGCAAAACCCGGAAGACAGCCTGATCATCGAATTCACCGGGCCGACCACACTCTCCGGATTGTCCCTCATTCCCGGAGAAGATGAACGGGAATATGCCCGCAGCCCAGAAGTGAGTGTATCGGAAGATGGGATAATCTGGGAACCACTGTCAATTAACGTCAGCGGATTGTTTGACATTACATTCCCGCAGACAGAGACCCAGTGGCTGAAGATCCGCAATTCACAGGATGCTGATGTTCATTGGAGCATCCGGGAAATCTATTTCTATAATTGAATACAAACCATTAATTACTAACTACTGATTACTGACTACTGCCCGCTGACTACTGTTTTCCAGCCTTCCAACTGACGGGTCTCAGAGTCGAAATTTGCGCCAATCAAAAACAGCTGCCGCGGATCGGCTTCATACGCTTTGGCGTACTGCTTTTCCTCGATTTGCCGGAGTGCTTCATCCGCGCTTTTGTCCCGTTTAAATTCAAAGATATAGACAAAATTAGCCGTTTCCACCACGCAGTCGATCCGCCCTGCCGCCGTATGCATTTCGCATTTTGTATACTTGCCTAAAAGCGTGAATACGATGAAGGTGATCGTCTGAAAATAATGCTCAAACGGAGCATCATTGCTCGTATACGGGATACTTGCGAACAATGCGCTGAATACATTCCGGATTCCCTCAACATTACCGGCTTCAATATAGCGGTTCAGCGTAAAAATATCCTTCCCGGACCCGGGTCCGTAGTTTGCCACATATGCCGGGAGCAGACACTCCAAAAAGGCATAACGAACCTCTCTGTTTGGGAACCCGAGCGTGTAGAGGACCTCTTCAATGTAATCGGTATAACCCTTAATCGTCAGGTAGCCGGTTTGATAAAGCAGCGGAATCGGATCAGGGTTTTCGATTCGATAATCAGAAAGGACAGATTCGCTCGCCTGAATCGTTCTTTCGTCAAACTGCATCACATCGAAATTCAGTTCTCGAAGCTTTCTGACAAGAAATGTGGGTGTTCCGGTCTGAAACCAGAAGGCACCGAATCTGCGTTTTTCCAGTGCGCTCAGAAGGCTGAAGGGATTGTATATATCCGCGCATTCCGGTGAGAATCTATATCCATCATACATGTTCTTCAGCCTTTGCAGGCATTCTTCGTAAGTGAAGTGTCTTGCGTCAGCCAATGCTTCAATTTCCGGCTGAAAATTTGCCTTCATTTCGGCTTCTGTAATGCCGCAGATCCCGGAATATTTATCTTCAAAAGAAATATCATTGAGCTGATTCATGTCGCTGAATATTCCGACCTTACTGAATTTTGTAACACCGGTAATGAAAACAAACCGAATGTATCCATCAAAGCTTTTCAGCGTGCTGAAAAAACCTTTAAAAACAGCCTTGTTTTTTTCGTGAAGCGTACTGTTTTCAGTTGATTCTAAAAGAGATTTATCATATTCATCGACAAGGACAACGCATCGCTTCTTCTCTTTGTTATATGCAGATACCAGAAGGTTCTGAAAACGCAGGGCTAATGATCCGTCTTGACCAGTTAATCCATAGACAGACTCCCATTTTTTAAGATGGTCATCTAAAACACCTTCCAGCGCAAATTCATCCGCGTAATTATCCCGATTGAAATCAAAATAGAAAACCGGATACGGCTGCCAGGCATCCGGGTTGTTTTTTTCAAGCTCTTCGATTTTCAGACCTTTAAAGAGTTCTTTTTTTCCTTCCCAGTATGCTTTTAATGTGGAAAGGAACAGACTCTTCCCAAACCGGCGGGGACGGCTGAGAAAATATGGCTTACCCCGGTGAACAAGCTTATAGATATACTCTGTTTTATCAACATACATATATTGATTTTCTATAATATCGGGAAAACTTTGAATTCCTACCGGAATCTTTCTGTCAAATTCACTCATCACCGTTCAACCCCTTTCTTAATGATTTACAGGTTAATATTACCATAAGAATATAAGGTTTACGCTTTGTAAAAGAGTATGGAGTAATATCTTTTGATTTATCAAATTTATAAATACCTTATTGGGGTATAATACCCATTTGTTATACCCCAATAAGGTATTTGAGAATGAGGTTGTTATGAAAGAAGAACAGGAATGCCCGCACTGCAGCGAGCGGAAGAAATACCGAACAGAGGAAGAGCAGAAAAATCTGATCCGTAGACTCAAACTGGCAGAGGGACAGATTCGCGGTATACAGAAGATGGTGGAGGATAACGCCTATTGCCCGGATATCATGATCCAGGTGTCGGCAGTCACCAGTGCACTGGCGAGTTTTAACAAAGAACTGCTCGCCAGCCATATCCGCAGCTGTGTAACCGAAGATATCCGCGATGGGAAAGACGAGTCGATTGACGAATTCGTCAAATTGATGCAAAAGCTGATGAAATAGGAAAAAGTGAGGAGTGAGGAGTTAGGAGTGAGAAGTGAGAGTGATTCCTTATGTCTATTGATACCTGACAACTACAAACTGATAACTGATAACTAATAACTAATAACTAACAACTACCAACTGACAACTGTCCACTGACAACTGAAAGGAAAATATGGAACAATATCTGGTAACGGGAATGAGCTGTGCGGCCTGTCAGACACGCGTAGAGAAAGCTGTATCAAAAGTACCGGGGGTGAACTCCGTTTCGGTCAGTCTGCTGACGAATTCCATGGGTGTGGAGGGGACAGCGAAATCCGCAGACATCATCCATGCCGTGGAAGCCGCGGGATATGGTGCATCTCTGAAAGGTGCGGGAGAGAAAACAGCCCGGATCAATCACCTTGCCGAAGAAGAGGAAGCGCTCAAGGATCGTGAAACACCGAAGCTCAAACGCCGGCTGATCCTCTCCGCGGGATTTCTCCTCATCCTGATGTACATCACCATGGGCTTCAACATGTGGGGCTGGCCGCTGCCGGCTTATTTCCATCACAATCACCTGGGGCTTGCCCTGACACAGATGATCCTCGCCGCAACCGTGATGATCATCAACCGCAAATTTTTCACCAGTGGCTTCAGCTCACTATTCCACGGCGCGCCGAACATGGATACCCTGGTCGCGCTCGGCTCCTCAACAGCCTTTGCCTGGTCTACCTTCGTCTTTTATGAAATGTGCGGCATGATCACAAGCGGTGCTGACAATATGGAACTGATGGATCTTTACCACAACCAGCTTTACTACGAGACCGCTGCCATGATTCCGGCTCTCATCACCGTCGGGAAAATGCTGGAGGCTATGTCCAAAGGAAGAACTACCGACGCACTCAAGAGTCTGATGAAGCTTGCTCCCAAAAACGCAGTGCTGCTGCGTGACGGGAAGGAAGTCGAAGTCGGGATCGAAGAAGTACAGAGCGGTGACATCTTTATAGTCAAACCGGGAGAAAACATTCCGGTCGACGGCATCGTGCTGGAGGGCTCCACCGCTGTCAACGAATCCGCGCTGACGGGTGAATCCATTCCTGTAGATAAGACCGTTGGCGACCACGTCTCCGCCGCTACGACAAACCAATCCGGTTACATCCGCTGCCAGGCGACCCGAGTCGGAGAAGATACGACCCTTGCACAGATCATCCAGATGGTCTCTGACGCAGCCGCCACCAAAGCACCTATCGCCCGCATTGCAGATAAAGTCTCTGCCGTATTCGTCCCGGCGGTGATCGGTATTTCACTGGTTGTGATCATCGGCTGGCTGATCGCCGGGCAGAGCCTGAGCTTCGCCCTTGCCCGCGGGATCTCGGTGTTGGTTATCTCCTGTCCCTGCGCACTGGGGCTCGCCACACCGGTCGCCATCATGGTCGGCAACGGGTTGGGGGCAAAGAACGGGATCCTTTACAAAACCAGTGAATCGCTCGAAACCGTCGGCAGAGTGGATATTATCGTCATGGACAAGACTGGTACGATCACCATGGGTGAACCGAAAGTCACCGACGTGATCGCCTTTGATGACAACCTGCTGAGCAAAGCTTATGCATTGGAACAGAAAAGTGAGCATCCGCTGGCTCGCGCAATCGTCGTGGAAGCGGAACAGAAAGGTGTTTCCGCTGCCGAAGGAGTAACTGATTTTCAGGCACTCATGGGAAACGGTCTGGAAGGAAGGCTCTCCGGTCATACCCTGCATGCGGGAAGCCGTACTTTCATCTCCTCTCTGATAACGCTCGATCAAAAAGTGATCGGGAAAGCTGATAAACTCTCCGAAGAGGGCAAAACTCCGCTGTTTTTTGAAGAAGACGGACGGCTGCTCGGCATCATTGCTGTTGCCGATACCATCAAAGAAGACTCCCCGCAAGCCATCCGCGAGATGAAAGCCCTGGGACTCACCACCGTGATGCTCACAGGTGACAACGAGAAGACCGCCAAAGCCATTGCCGCACAGGCCGGAGTAGATGACGTCATCGCGGGCGTTCTTCCGGACGGCAAGGAAGCCGTGATTCGCAAACTGCAGGAGCAGGGCAAGGTCGCCATGGTCGGAGACGGCATCAATGACGCTCCCGCGCTCACCCGTGCGGATATCGGCATCGCTATCGGCGCAGGGACGGATGTCGCCATTGACAGCGCCGATATCGTCCTGATGAACAGCAAGCTGACTGATGTTTCCGCAGCAGTCCGCCTGAGCCGGGCGGTTTTGAAGAATATCTATGAAAACCTGTTTTGGGCATTCTTCTATAACGCCATCTGCATCCCGGTCGCGGCCGGACTGTTCCCGTGGAAAATGAACCCCATGATCGGGGCTGCCGCCATGAGCCTTTCCAGTTTCACCGTCTGCATGAATGCGCTCCGCCTGAACCTCTTCAAACTCCATGACAGCTCCCATGACAAACCGATGCGGAACAAAAAACACATCAACGTGGATGCCGCCAGACCGGCCTCCCCGGCAGCCTGTCCAGTGGAACTGCCGGTGAAAAAACGCACAGAGGGAAAGACAGCAACAGTCAAAATCGAAGGCATGATGTGCGAACATTGCGAACGCGCCATCAAAAACGCACTGGAAGCACTGCCATTCATTGAAACTGCCGAAGCTAATCATGAAAAGGGGACAGCTGTCGTCACCCTTTCCGGTCCCATCGATGAAGCAACGATCCAAAAGGCAGTGGAGGACGAGGATTACGAGTTCATCGGAATAGAAAATTGAATTCATGGTAAAATTAAATGCGGATCGGTATAAATTACGATCGGACCTATACAAACAACAATCCTTCAATTCAAGCGCCACATCTGTTTGATTGAAGAAGCATAAAAGGATCACAATATGAGCGAAGCGTTGAACATTATCAAAGATGAGACCCTGACCTACAATCAGGAATTGATCGCGCTGGCCCGCCTGGGCGAAAGCACCGATGACACCCTCGTTTACAGCGATGCATATTATGCCGCGAAAAAAAAGGGTGCGCTCTGCGACCTGAATGAAGGGCGCATGCCTTACCGTCCCCGCTATATCTGCCCAGACTATGAGCTGCTGTTCCAAAAGGGCTGCGAGTTTCTGGAACTGGATCCGCCGAAGGACCTGTTGGAAGCGGTCAATGTGCTGGAGATTTTCTACAGGCATGTTCCTTCCATCACTACCTTCCCGGTTTATCTCGGCAATCTGGACACACTGCTGGAGCCCTTCGTGATCAGGGAAGACCGAGCTTATGCGAAAAAAGTTCTGGGACTGTTCCTCAAACAGATCGACAAGGTGCTGACGGATTCCTTCGTCCACGCCAATATCGGACCGGAAGACAGCGTCACCGGACGGCTTCTTCTCGAACTGACGGAAGAAATGCAGCTGGCGATTCCTAACCTCACGCTGAAATACGACCCGGAAAAGACTTCTGATGACTTTGCTATGGCCTGTGTGAAGTGCATGCTGAAAACAGCCAAGCCTTCCTTCGCCAACCACCGCATGTTCGTCAGCGAATGGGGCGAGCGTTATGCAATCGCTTCCTGCTACAATGGTCTGAACATCGGCGGCGGCGGATTCACCTTGCCGCGCATGAGGCTTTATGAATGCTCCCTCGACGCCAAATCTATCGATGACTTCTTCGAGAATGAACTGCCGAAATATATCGACCTGCAGCTGGAATATATGGACAAGCGCGTCAAATTTATCGTGGAAGAGTCCACCTTCTTCAAGCACAACTTCCTGGCAACCGAAGGTTTTGTGAAGCAGGAAAACTTCACCGGTATGTTCGGTGTTGTCGGGTTGGCGGAATGCTGCAACAACCTGCTGGGAATTAAAGATAACAAAAAGGGTTTCGGCCTGAATGAAGAGGCCACGAACCTCGGGGTCCGCATCATGGACGCAATCGAAAAGCGCGTTGCCGAACATGAAGCCCCCTACTGTGACGCTTACGGTCACCGCTATCGCCTGCATGCCCAGGTCGGCATCGACACCGACGGCATGGATGACGCTCCGGGCACCCGTATCCCGATCGGTGCAGAACCTACCATTCTGGAGCAGCTGGAAGTCAACGAGACATTTCACAAATACTTCCCGACCGGCACCGGCGATATCTTCAAATTTGAAGAAACCTACCTCAAGACGCCGGAGGCTATCCTGCCGATCATCAAAGGTTCCCTTGCCAACGGGCTGCGCTATTTCTCCGGCTATCTGGAAAACAATGACGTGGTGCGCGTCACCGGCTATCTGGTGAAAAAATCCGAGATCGAAAAACTGAACAAGCGTCAGCAGTCACTGAACAATGTCACCGTCTTCGGCAAAGGTGCCCAGGACGGCGGACATGCGCTGGACCGCAGGGTACAGAAACAAGATGATATACGCCCCGGTAAATAAAATCATTCCCTTTTCAAATGTTGACGGTCCGTCCAATCGGACCGCCATCTTTTTCCAGGGATGCCCTTTCAACTGTCTGTTCTGTCACAACCCGGAGACTATCAACATGTGCGTGAACTGCGGAATCTGTGTGCAGAACTGTCCTGTTCAGGCACTGAGCTGCGATGAGAACAGGAAAGTGGTCTGGGACAAGGGAAAGTGTGTGCAGTGCGACACCTGCATCAAGGTCTGCCCGCATACTTCCTCTCCGAAGATCACCTGGATGAGTGTACCGGATGTGATGAAAGAAATACACAGAACACTGCCTTATATCGCTGGCATCACTACCAGCGGAGGGGAATGTACGCTGCGCAATGACTTCCTGATCGAGCTCTTCAGCGAAGTGCAGAAACTTGGGAAAACCTGTCTGATCGACAGCAACGGATCCTTTGATTTTGCATCCGACCCGCGGGTACTGAAGGTTTGCGACGGGGTGATGCTGGATGTGAAAGCCTATCCGACTGAATGGCATCGGCACCTGATCGGAGCGGAACGGGATATGGTGCTGAAAAACCTGCACTTTTTGCTGGAACGAAATAAACTTTACGAGGTGAGGACCATCATCTTCCCCGGACGTGATAAAGAGAACGAGGCTGCCGTGCGTTATGTGAGTGAAGCGATCGGAGATCGCTGCTTTTACAAAATCATCCGCTACCGTCCCTTTGGTGTGCGGGAAAAATATCTGAGCGAACTGGGTGAATTCACCACAGATGAAGCCTACGCGATGAAGTATGTAGCACTGGCAAAAAGTCTGGGAGCGGAAAAAGCCTATATTATATGAATTTCACAAATGACATCTGCGCTCAGATGTCATTTGTGATAATATCTTTTCTCCTCATACATAAGATCATCCGCATGCTGATAGACATCCTCAGCTTCATTATCGTTTTCCGGATCATAAACTGCCATGCCCTTCGACAAACTTACTTTGTTCCAGGCCTCCACTTCTTCCGCATTGTATTCTGCTGCAATCCGGTCAAACTCTGCCATCAAAGCATCTCGGTTCTCATAATCTTCCTTCTGCAGCAGCACGCTGAACTCATCTCCGCCCATGCGGAACACAGGGCTGTGTGCGAAGACCCGGCAGATCAGCGCACAGGAATTCTGCAGATAAATATCTCCGCGGAGATGTCCGTTTTCGTCATTGATCTGCTTGAGATTGTTGCAATCAAACACCACAAAGCCAAATTCCGGAGGAGTTTCTTTTCCACCCTGACGGATCGCGTCATTCAGTCTGGAGAGCGTAATATTGAAAGCACCCTTGTTCTTGACACCTGTCAGAGCATCCGAGAAAGCACGACTGTTCAGATCACTGATATAAAGCTGAAGATGATCCCTCATCCTCCTGAAAGCCCCGGTCAGGATACCGACTTCATCCTGTCCCTGATAATCCAGTTCTACATCATAATCACCATCCGAAAACTTCTGTGAAGCTGCGGTAAGACGGAGCAAGGGACGCGTTATCGCATTTGTCACCAGCAGCATAAAGAGGGTAAACAAAGCTATGATCGCAGCAGCAGCCAGCACAATGATCTGCACCATCTGATGCTGAGATGCATTGATCTCAGATACCGGGGCTGTTACGATCACTTTGATATTGTTGGTGAGCGTTGCATATGCCATCTGCCGCTCTTCTCCGTTCACGGTATAGCGGATCATCATGTCTCCGCTGCGGCTTTTTTTGAAAGTATCCGGATCAGTATTTTGGGATGAGAGCTGAATATCCGGTGATGAACCCATCGAGAACTCCGGATGATAAAGGAAATGCCCCTCTTTGTCCATCAGGAGAACAGACCCTGTTTCATAGACCTTCATAGAAGAGACCTGATCAATGATGGTATCAAACAGAATATCCATTCCCAGAACGCCGATCAGGAAACCATATCGGTAGATGGGTGCCACATAAGAAATTGTCAGCAGCTCGCCCAGATAATGAGCGGTATAAGGACCGACCCAGACAGCCCGGCCTGCTTTCAGCGGAGAGTAGTACCAGGTGGTATGTTCAATATCATTGATATCCAGATCAGTTGAGATCAGGGGTGGCTGCTTGACAAACTCGTTCTCACCGAGATTGGACCAGAAAAAACCGTGCTCTGATGAGCCAAGCTCCGAATTGATACAGTAGTAATAAGTGGTGATCCCGTTGGTGTTATTGGCGATGCTGCTGAAGGCATGTTCGACTTCGGCGCAGTGCTCTGAGAGGATCGCGTCCAATTTTTCCAGTTTTTCAGGCGGAAGGGAAGAACCGAGCAAGCTCAAGTCGAGGTCAGACAATGAGTCGTCAGCCATATGGATTCCCATCTCCATGGATTGCTTCAGACTGTTCAGATAGGCATCCAGCCGCCCCTGAACATTTTCACTGATAAGGGAAAGTTTCTCCACCGAGCTGCGGTCGCTTTCCATACGAAGCATAAGAATACCGATACCGCTCATCACCAGAATGCTGATGAGAACAGCCGCAACAGTAACAGCTGTGATTTTAAAGCGGATCGAATGCACAGTCTTCCCCCAAAAGGTGCATTACCCCGGCAAACACAGGGTAACATTATTCGTAATTGTAATTATATCATTATTTTTTCGATCAGTGAAAGAAATTTTGAAAGAGTAAAAAACGTACCGCGTTTGCGGTACGTTCTCTATCAAATATTATTTACACCTTTCAATGAATGTCTGGCTGGTTGACGAACTGATGATCATGCATCCAGACGTAGCGCTCATCTTCACAGCGGTCGGTCTGCAGCCAGGGCTTGTCAGGCAGGTGCCGGATCATCCAACAGGTATACATCAGGAATCCGGGGGCTACAGCCTGCGGATGCAGTTCGCCGCCGGGAATAGCTGAGAAACTGCCATCAACGCTCTTATAGACATTGTCGCCGACAAAGCTGGCTCCAAAACCCTCCGGCCGGTCAAAGAGGAAATAATAGCATTCCGGCTGTGGATGGGAATGGGGAAGATATCCGGACCAATTACCACGGTCGTTCATCACCTCACCCAGCACCATATTGGACCAGGGCTCATGTTCATAGTCGAAGACAGTGTTAACCTGGCGATTGGCTGTGTTGCCGAATTTACCCTTGGCACCGGAATAGATCCAGGGAATGTCATCCGGACGGTAAAGCTTTGCCGGAAAAGTCTTTTCGTTATGTGTGCACTGGATCAGCACTTCAGTACCGTCTTCATGAGCTTCCACGGCAATAGTCTCTCCCGTGCAGACATGGGCGGCATAGGGACGTTCCGTGAAAACGCTTTCGCGGGAGCAGTTCATGGAAAGTTCCTCAGCACTGAGGGTGATCTTGCCCTTCAGCAGAAGTGCAGCGATTTCCTCACCTTCACGGCAGAAAGTTTTCTTCTCGCCTGCTTTAAAACGGTAGATCCTGATGTCCATCAGCATATGACTGTATTCATTATCATAGGTGCAAAGGGTGCGAACCCCGTTCTCGTCAAATTCCGGATAACCGAATCGTTTCATATTTTCAGCCTCTCTTTCTTGTACTGCTCTAATTTTACCATGAATAAACTTTATTCAGCCGTTCTTTCATTGCAGAAATAGAAGACTGTCAGAAGACCGGGACCGCAATGGGCACCGATCACCACACCAAGGGATGAGATGCGAATCTCACCGAAATCCGGATAAGCTTTTTTCACTTCATCCCGGATGAATTCCGCATCCGCCAGACAATCTGCATTCAGGATCAGCATATCTTTCCCGGCTGTTTCCGTTTTGCTGAGATCATTCAGCACACCGTCAAGAATGGCATGCAGCGCCTTTTTACGGCCGATACACTTCTTGACCACATCCAATGTTCCCCCGTCAGGAACATAAAGAACCGGCTTAATGCTGAGCATAGTGCCCACCAGTGCAGAAGCATTTGAGACCCGTCCTCCGCGTTTCAGATAATTCAGGTCATCCACTGTAAAACGATGGGCAATTTTCAGCTTGTTCGCTTCAGCCCAGGTGATCACTTCATCAAAGGATTTTCCGCTTTCCATCTGTTTCACGCAATGCATCACCAGCATACCCAGACCGCCGGATATACAGCGGGTGTCCATCACGTAAAGCTGCCGATTCGGGAATTCTTTCCGGATCTTTTCCGCAGCAGCCCGGCAGTTCACGAAAGACACAGACATCTTTTCCGACATATCCAGGAAAAGCACATCTTTACCGGAACTGATCAGACCCCGAAAAAACTCTTCATAAGCCGGCTCGTTGATCTGAGATGTTTTCAGGATATCTCCCTTGCGCATCCCGGCATAAATCACTGCACGGGACTCTTCGCGGCAATCATCCACTGCAGGCTGATCATTGATGGTGAAGCTATAGGAAATAAAAGGGACATTGTGCTCATCCAGCCAGGTTCGGGGCAGATCACAGGTAGATGAAGTGGCTATCATATAATCGCTCATTTTTCTCTCCAAAATAACGGGTAGAAGGTCCCGCTTTTTTTCTCTTCAAAAATCAGCTAAATTATATATGGAACAAAACAAAATGAGAAAATTCAATTACGTCCGGACAAAGAAATACCCCGCGGCAGGGCTGTGTTCCGACCGCGGGGATTTCACAAACAGGAGGATTTTTGTGCAGATGCTTGGACAGCATCCGTTGTCAACTTAGTCAGTCTTCCTTTGCCTCGGCAAAGACCACACGGCGGTTCAGGTAGCCGCCTTCGACAGACTCATCTTCACAGGTAATCAGGATCATGCAGCCGGGCTTGACATAAGCAGCCAAGCTGTCGATATCATCAGAAGCAAACTTTTCGTTGGCATAGACCACAAAGGTACGGGATGAATTGTTTGCTCCGCTGATGAAGATCAGGTCGCTTTCCTTCATAGCACTGAGCTTTGCAAAGGGTCCCTGCACCTGCGTATTCAGATGGTTATGGGCTGCCAGGACAAACAGATCTTCTTTACCCGGTCCGCTGCCTTCCAGCAGGCCGATGTTCTCCCCCAAGCCTTCCACAGGGAAGTTGTCATCCACCAACGGGACGATCACGATGTTCTCTTCCACGTTCAGTGTCGGGATGGAGATAGACATATTTGTTTTCGCATATGATACGCTTTCTTTGGTCCCTGTCGGCAATCCGGTCGGGAAACCGGTTCGAGGAAGTTCACACATCGGACGGAATACCGGATTCTCACGAATCGGATAGAATGTTAACTGATTGGGAGGCGTGTTCGGAGCCGGACGGTTAGGTTTCCGGTCTGGGTCTGTAAAATTCGCCGGCGTCTGGTTATTGGGCTGTGGCACAAAGGATTGTAAAGCGGGATCACCAAAGCCCGGAACAGAAAAATCAGCATTCCCTTGTTTTCCCTGGATTTCAGCAGATTCATCATAAAATGAACTGCCGCTGAAGGAATATGCATAAGGGTCCTCTTCCCAGTTATCTTTCTCAGGGCCCTTGGACTCCGTATCAGAAGGATCCGGTTCAATCAATGCCGGATCCAAATCGTCCCAACCCAGATTAGCCATACTCGTTCCTCCGCCAGTATTGGCAGAGCCGGTACCAAAGGGATCTGTTTCAATCTGAGGCAAATTCTGCACCTGCTGTTCTGAGGTAGCAGGTACAGGCGTAGCCGTTGGGCGGCTGAATCCGAAAAATTCCTGTACAGAATGTCCGAAATTAGAAGTTTGTGAACATCCGGCAGTCAGAAGTACGAACACAATGAGCCAGATGATCCCTTTAATATGTTTGTTCATATCACTTTGTTCCTCCCCGATTTTTATTTTTATGGATGTCGGGATGACATCATCCAAATAATTCTCATGCAATTAGCATGCCAGAAGTACGGAATGTTTGATAAATGATGCCGTACATGTCAATATAAAATTGCATCCATAAACTTTCACTTTTTTCTCCGGAAATGGCACCATTTTTGCCCCTTTTGAGTAGAATATTATAGGCCCGCGAACAGAGAAAAGCGGGAATATCGGAGGATATCAGAATGAAGAAAAATTTGTCCGTTTTGTTAGCTGTTATGCTGGTTTTCAGTTTTATCCTGACTGCCTGTGATTCCACAGAGAAACAGGCCGCTACGGAAGTTCCAACTGCGGTAGCAAAAGTAGAAGAAAAAGTCGACGAAGTGAAGTCCGATGTCGAGAGCACCGTCGAGGACGTCAAGGCCACTGTTGAGGAAAAACAGGAAGAAGTTGAGACCGCCGTTGAAGACGCCAAGGATAATCTGACTGAAAAGGTCGATGATGCGAAGTCCGATGTTGAAACCGCTGTCGAGGATACCAAGGCCGCTGTCGAGGAAAAACAGGAAGAAGTCAAGACCGCCGTTGAAGACGCCAAGGATAATCTGA
>CAYWGX010000014.1:0-26141 GCA_964457635.1 uncultured Leptolinea sp. | reverse complement strand
AGTCCGACACGGAAGTGATGGCCTTCTGTCAGGCTTTCATGTCCGAGCTGTTCAATTACATCGGGCCAAATCAGGACGTTCCCGCCGGTGATATCGGTGTGGGCGGCCGTGAGATCGGTTATCTCTACGGCGCTTACAAGAAGTACACCCACCGCTGGGAAGGTGTTCTGACCGGTAAGGGTGTCGGTTGGGGCGGTTCCCTTGCCCGTACCGAAGCCACCGGTTACGGTGTGGTCTACATCACCGAAGAAATGCTTTCTCACAAGGGTCAGTCTGTCGCCGGGAAGACCGCTGTGGTCTCCGGCTCCGGCAACGTGGCGCTTTACACTATCCAGAAGCTGCAGACCCTCGGCGCGAAGGTCGTCACTGCCAGTGACTCCGACGGCTTTATCTATGATGCGGAAGGTATTGACTTCAACGCCCTGCGTGAGATCAAGGAAGTCAAGCGCGGCCGTGTCAAGGATTATCTGGCTTACCGTCCGCATGCTGAATATTTCGAAGACGAAAAGCCCTGGGGCGTTCCCTGTGACCTGGCATTCCCCTGTGCCACCCAGAACGAGCTTTCCCTCGAAAGTGCGCAGAAACTGGTCGCGAACGGCTGCAAATCCGTGACCGAAGGCGCCAACATGCCCACCACCCGTGAAGCGACAGATTACCTGCTGGATGCCGGTCTCGACTTCCTGCCGGGGAAGGCTGCCAATGCCGGCGGTGTAGCGGTTTCTGCTATCGAAATGTCACAGAACGCTTCCCGCCAGTACCGTTCCTTCGAAAGCGTGGACAACCAGCTGCATGACATTATGAAGGGTATCTTCGCACAGATCCAAAGTGCCTGCGAAGACTATAACACCCAGGGTAACTATGTCAGCGGTGCCAATATCGCCGGCTTCCGCCTGGTTGCCAAGGCCATGCGTGCGCAGGGATACGTATAATGTAAAAGGTAAAAAGTAAAAAGTAACAGGCGTCGAATAAAAAGGAGCCGGGTGACCGGACGGACTGTATTCGGATATCTGATTCCGGTATAAAAACATTTAGGCGGGGTTCGCTCCGCCTTTTCGTTTCACTTCTCATTCCTCACTTCTCATTCCTCACTCCTCACTCCGTACTATAATTATCCTCGTGAAAAAGACTGCTGTTTACAAACCACAGGGACATCAGACACGTGGCAAGACGGCCCGCAATCGCCTGCGCCGGACCGACATCTTCATGCTGCTGACGGAAGGTCCGCTGATCCGTATGCAGGATGAGCCGGGGAGGCCTTCCTTTTATGTGGACCTCGGGTACGGCTTTGAGCCCTTTACGACCCTGGAAGCCGCGGACCGTCTGCGGGTGCAGAATCCGAATCTTCCCGTGCTGGGTGTGGAGATCGATCCGGAGCGGGTGGCCATGGGCAAGCCCTTTGAGGATGAGCAGACCTTCTTTCGCCTGGGCGGGTTCAATCTGCCGCTTCATCCGGGAGAATCTGCCCGGCTTATCCGGGCTTTCAACGTACTGCGTCAATATGATGAAGCGGAGTGGGCAGAACCCATCGAACAGTTAGGCAGGCAGCTGATCCCCGGCGGAATGCTGCTGGAAGGGACTTCCAATCCAACCGGCTCTATCTGGACGGCCAACGTCATCCGCCGCTCCGCTCAGCCGCCATATGATGTGCTCCGGGAAGGCTTCCTGTTCAGCACCAATTTTCACATGGGATTCGAGCCCGATATTTTCCAGCCGGTCCTGACCAAGAACTACATCCACCGCATGGTCCCGGGTGAGGAAATCTATGAATTTATGGAACGCTGGAAAATCGCTTGCCGCAATCAGTCACCCATGCGCTCCTTCGGCCTGCGTGCCCTCTTTTGTGCCGCCGCCCGTGAGCTGCGCTCTGCCGGTTATCACATCGACCTGCGTCCACAACTGCTGCGGAGGGGATACCTGTATTGGAAATAAGAAATCAGAAATAAGTAATAATGAAGAAGTAAGAATGAAGAAGTAAGATGATCTTCCTTCTTCATCTTCTCCTATCTCCTATCTCCTATCTCTGATTTCTTATTTTAAAAGGTATTCCCGCAGCACGTTATACACCGCCTGCAGGCTTTCTTCGGAGAGTTTGTCGGCGGTGTCACTGAGGGTGTGCCACCAGGGATAGTCGAAGTCGATCAGGTCCGCTGCCGGGATGCCCTGTTCGAGGAAAGGTACATGGTCATCGTACATGGCGTATTTTTCCCGGTTGATGAACTGCTTTGAATAGCCCAGCTGCGCGGCGATGCCGAACAATTCATCGGTCAATGCCTGATCGGAGTTCTTCTCCCGATAGATGTTCAGATCCGCGTCCCCGATCATGTCGGCAACGATCACCGCATCCGGTTTGCATTCCAGAGCGCCGTATTGCTCCGCCAGCAGCCGGGAGCCCATACACCAGTCCGGCCAGCCCATTACCCGTCCCTGGTCCTCTGCGTCAAAGAAAGCCAGGGTGATCCGCTTGTTCAGGTCCTTTGGCAGTGTCTTTGCCAGTCCCAGTAATACAGCCACACCGGATGCTCCGTCATTGGCAGCGGGAACAGGTTTTTGCTGGTCGGCAGGCAGTATTTCCTGATCGGCTGTGATGCGGGAGTCGTAATGGGCACCGATGACGATCCATTTGCTGTTTGTGAGATCTGCGCCCCGTTCGGCGATGATGTTCCGAATCGTCTTGCCCTGATAGCGTTCTTCCTCGCAGCGGACGGTCCAGCCTTCTGTTTCCAGGGTTTTGACGGTCTGTTCAATGAATTTCCCGTGGGCTTCACTCCCCGGAATACGCGGCCCGAGCGCCATCTGCTGCTCTACCAGCGGCATCAGCTTGATCTGTTCCTGGTCTTTTGCCGTACCGCAGGAGGTGAGACACAAGAGAAGGGTAAGGATGAGGAAGTAAACGGCGTGAGTTCTCATGAGAAGGCAGTCCTTTCTCTGTAATTATAATTCTGAATTGTATTTTTCTAACATATATTAAATAATACGGGTTCGATTATAATATACGGTTAATACATATCTGGTATAAATACTGCAGGGGATATTAACGATGCAGATAAACTATTCGAAAAAACAAAAAGAAACAACACAGCAGGTGAGGAACGTCCTCACCGAGCTGTTAGCGTGCGCCTCTTCCGCCAACACACCGGCAGAACAGATCGACATGCTGAAAGAGACACTCCAGGCACTGGAAGACAGCTTCCTGGTGGTCGTGGTCGGTGAATTCAACGCCGGAAAAAGCTCTTTCATCAACGCGCTGCTGAACACCGACAAACTGGCAGAAGGCGTTACCCCAACCACAGCCCAGATCAACCTGATCCGCTATGGTGAAACAGAATCCATCACCCCCATTGAACAATGGGGACAGCTGGTGCAGCTTCCCATGGATCTGCTTGAATCCGTGAGTTTTGTCGACACCCCGGGGACCAATGCCGTCATCAAGGAACATGAGGTGCTGACGCGCTGGTTCCTGCCCCGGGCCGATATGGTCCTGTTTTTGAGCTCTGCGGACCGTCCCTTCTCTGAAAGCGAAAACCAGTTTCTCCAGAGCATCCGCGACTGGGGGAAAAAGACTGTCCTGATCCTCAACAAGATCGATTTGCTGGAAACACAGGATGAACGGCAGCAGGTCATTGATTTTGTACGCAGCAGTGCCGAAACAGCTCTGAAGGTTGAGATCCCGGTTATCCCGGTCTCTTCCCGGCTGGCGAAGAAGGCCCGTTCGCAAATGTCACAGGAACTGTGGAAAGAAAGCGGGTTCGAAGCGCTTGAACAGTACATGCAGGACAAAATGGATGAAAAAGCCCGCTTCACCATGAAAATGCTTTCAGCGCTGGGGATCGGATCCAAAGTCCAGACAGAAGCCTCTGCCCGTGTACAAAATGAGCTGCAGTTTTACAACGAAGACCGCAAGCTGACAGAAACGATCCGCGGGGAAGTTGATCTTTATCATGATGACATGATCAAAGAGATCGAGCGCTCCATGAAAGAGCTGCATGCCATTTTTGCCGACGTGAAAATTCGGGGACACCAGTATTTTGAGGAATTGTTCGTCATCAAAAATTTGCCGAACATCCTGAAAAAAGACAAGAATCGTGTGCTTTTCCAGGAAAATGTGCTGCAGAATATGCCGACTGAGGTCGAACGCAAAACCACGGAGCTGGTGGAAAGCCTGGCACTGCATCAGCAGCGTATGGTGCAGCTGGTTCGGCTGCAGATCGAAGCCCGCAACAGCCAGTTTCCCGGGGCTGAGCTCCCGAAAGAAATGCTGGACCAGCGCTCCGAACTGATGACCCGCATGCAGAATTCCATCGACCAGATCCTGGACAAGATCGAGTCTGACATCGCCATGAACATCGGGCTCAAGCACGCCCAGGCAGCGATCACAGCAGGACTGGCTATTGAAGTTTCCGCGATCGGCATCGGTGCTGCGCTGACCACCATCGCCACCACAGTTGCCGCGGACCTGCTTGGCATCGTGGCTGCTTTCTGGGTTGGTGTCGCCGGTTTTCTGGTCCTGCCTTATTACAAAAAGAAAGCTCAGCGGGAATTTGATGAAAAAATCACCGATATTGAAGAGAAACTGATCACTTCGCTGAGAAACGAATTCACGCAGGAAGTGGAAGACCAGATCAGCCGGATCAACAATGCGACCCGTCCCTTTGAGCGTTTTGTGGAGGCTTCCATTGAGTCCGGACAGAAGCAGCTGGATACGCTGGATGATATCCATGAAAAAATTGACCGTCTGATGAAAGAACTGGAAGGCTGAAGAGCGCTATGTCAGTTGTTGATGACATCAAAAATCAGATCGATATCGTTGACATTGTCTCTGATAACGTGAAACTGCGCAGAACCGGGAAAAATTATATCGGGTTCTGTCCGTTTCACGCGAACACACATACGCCTTCTTTTGTGGTTTTCCCGGATTCGGGAACCTGGCGCTGTTTTGGACAGTGCTCCGAGGGCGGGGATGTCTTCAGCTATATCATGAAACGGGACGGCTGTGATTTCCAGACTGCATTGGAGATGCTTGCCAAAAAAGCGGGCGTGGAATTGACCCCGTATACGAAGGATGAAAAGCCCCGGGAAGAAAAGCAGCGGCTTTATGACCTGATGAATGAAGCCGTTACCTATTTCCACAACAACCTGACCCAGCACCCGGCAGGAAAAGCCGCGTTTGAGTTTCTCACCGCCAAACGCGGCCTGAAACCGGAGACTATTGAAAAATTCCGTCTTGGGTATGCGCTGCAATCCTGGGATGGGCTGACCCAGCATCTGATGGGAAAGGGCTATACCCGGCAGGAGCTGATCGACACCGGTGTGGTCAGTGAACAGCGGGATGACAAAGGAGAGGTGATCCCCAACGGACGGATCTATGACCGCTTCCGCAACCGCGTGATGATCCCGATCAATGATTCCCGCGGGAATCCGATCGCCTTCGGTGCCCGGATCCTTGACCCGAATGATTCGCCGAAATTTTTGAATTCCCCGCAGACGGTCCTGTTTGATAAAGGGAAGACCCTCTTTGCCCTGAACGAAGCCCGGAAGGCGATCCGGGAGAAGGATCAGGTGGTGCTTGTAGAAGGCTATATGGATGTGATCGTTCTGCATCAGGAAGGCTTTTCCAATACCGTATGCCCCATGGGGACTGCCTTGACGGATTTTCAGGCCAAACAGCTGACCCGCCAGACCAAGCACATCGTCCTGGCGCTGGATGGGGATGCGGCCGGCTATCATGCGGCAGTCAAGGATATTGACATCATCCGTGAGGCTTCTTTTTCCGAGACTGCGGGGGACAGTCAGACACTGCTCCGGCAGGAAAACCGTTTGAATGTGGATATCCGCATTGTCACAATTCCGGAAGGGCTGGACCCGGATGAAGTGGTGCTGGAAAATCCGGAAAGCTGGGCGGAGATCATCCGCTCTGCCAAACCGATTGTGATCCACATGATGGAAACGCTGGCACAGGGCAGGGATCTTTCCGATGCCAAGACCAAATCTGAGATCGCGGCAGCCATCATGCCGCTGATCCGTGAAGTGCCGAATGCAATCGAGCGGGAAACATACCGGCAGCAGCTGGCTCGCTTTCTTGAGATCGACGAGTCTTTGCTGACTTATTCCGGGCAGGCAGCCGGATCCGGCAGTACTGCCAAACGGGCATTTCCTGCCAAACCGAGACTGAGAACTTCGGCAGATGCCATGGTTTTTGATCCCCGGGACAGCTTTTATAACAAGGAAAATGAGATCCTGCGCTGTCTGTACCGTTATTACGAAAATCCCGGATCTCTGGCCGCCATCGACCGGAAATTACGGAAATTTCATTTGGAAGCCATGAGTCCGGCCGATTTTAACCAGACGGATCTTCATGAGATTGCCCGCATCTATTTCCGCGCGCTGGACCAGGATGAGGAACTGGACACCAGGGCTTACATTGAAAAAAACCTTCCCGAATCCGTCCGTGATACCTTCTCGCTGCTCAAAAACAAAAAGACAGACACGGCAAATGATTTGCAGGAACTGGATGAAGAAATTCTTCGTTCAGTGGCTTTTATGCGGCAGGAAAAATGTGAATATGAAAAGTCGGATATCCAGTCGCTGCTCTCAGACAAAGAGTCAGATGCGGAAAGTCTGAAAAATTATGAAAACATGCTGGACCGTACGCTGGAGCGCAGACGGCTGCTGGACATTCTGATCGATAATATCAATGAGATGGACTTCAGAAAATAAAAAGCGTTTCTTATCAGCAAAGGCTGGAGGTGATTGACAATGAGTGAACAGGATCAGGATTATTTGGATCAGCAAGATGATTATTTTGAGACAGACATGGCGTCCCGGGATCATTCAAGCGTTGAAAACGCTGATGATCCGGTGCTCCTTTATCTGCGGGAAATTGGCGGGATCGAGATTCTGGACCCGGAAGATGAATTTCGTCTGGCGGTCCTGATCCATGCCGGCAGGGCTTCGGATCAGTATCTGGAAAACGATATCATCGAAACCGGTGTTGAAGTTCTGCAGGATTTTTCCGATCACTGGCTGGAATATCTCAAAGAGCTTTCTGCTTATAACGGTTTATATTCGGAAGAGCTGCCTGTGATCGATTTGGACACGCTGCTGGCTGATGCCCTGCAGATTTCTCCGGTTGAATCTCAGAAAAAGGATTTTGCACTTTATCAATATATGATCCGCTGGAATCCGCCGCAGGAGCAGAAAATCCGGGATAAACAATGGAAAAAGGTCTTTTCACCGCTTTTTGACGGATTCCTTGCGCTGTGTTTGATGTCGAAAAGGATCAACCGGGCTGTCGGTGCATTTTACAGGGAGCAGGGTACCCTGCCTTTTGCCGATGACCTGCCCAGAAAAATCTTCTCTGTTGATGAAACACAGGAACGCTTCCATAAGATACAGGACGATGCTGCAACGGCTACGCAGATTTTCATCCGGGCTAACCTGAAGCTGGTGTTCAGTGTTGCTAAAAAATATCAGGGAAGAGGTTCTTCGTTTTCGGATCTGATCCAGGAAGGCAATCTCGGACTTCTGCACGCGGTGGAAAAGTATGACCCGAAGCTTGGGTTCCGTTTTTCCACCTATTCCACCTGGTGGATCCGCCAGGCGATCACCCGTTCGCTGGCGGAACAATCCCGTCTGATCCGTATTCCTGCGCATACCTTTGAAACGGTCATGAAGCTGCAGCGTGTCAAACGGGAGTTGGAACAGCGTCTGGAACGAACGCCGACCATGGAGGAACTGGCGATAGAAGGCGGTATGCTCGAGCCGGAAGATGAAGAAACACTGCGGAAATATCGGGAAAAGGGTGAAGAGCCGAATGCTTCGCTGAAGGAGCGTATCCGGGAAGCGGGGAAAAAGGTGAGTGATCTGCTTCGCACGATCGAGGACCCGATTTCGTTGGAAACACCGGACAATGACAATGGCGATGAGACCATACAGGACAGCATGCCAAAGGATGACAGTGCACTGCAGCCAGGCAAAGAAGCTGAAAAGCTGATGCTCCGGGAACGGATCGAAGAGGCGATGCGCCACCAGCTCAACGAACGGGAACGCCGGGTTTTGGAGTATCGTTACGGCCTGGCTGACGGGAATGAACTGACCCTTGAGGAGGTGGCCAAAGTGTTCGGTCTGACCAAGGAACGGATCCGGCAGATCGAGGCCAAGGCTCTGCGTAAACTTCGCCATCCGGCTACCAGCCGTCAATTGAAGGATTACTTCTCATGATCGATTACCGTAAGAATTTGCATGACAGTGCCCCGGGCCTGCCCCTGGTGGAGATCAGCCCGCTGGCATTGCTGACGGATCCACAGGGAAACTTGCTGCTGGTCCGCGGTAAGGATGAAATCTATTGGCATTTGCTCGGTGGATGGCTCAGCCCGGATGAAACGATCCGTGAATGTCTGCAGCGCAGTGTGCTGAACAACTGCTCGATCTTGCTCGAAAGCTGTTCCTTGCTGAAGGTTTTCTCCGGTCCGGACCTGGATTACTTCAGTGAGGATTCTGCGCATATTTCACCCGTTTATATGCTGTTCTTTCCGAAGCGTATCCGCGGATCATTGCGGACCAAGCCTCAGGACGGTTCGGAGATCCGCTTTTTTGCTCCCTGGAACATCCCCATGGAGCGGATCTTCCCGCCCATGCGGCGGGTGATCCAGTATTTTGTGGATAATTATTCCTCGATGCCCATCGCCCAGTCTGCCGACTGGGACCGGTATCCCGAAATCGTGGATTGACTTGTACTTTCTTCCTTAAAAGGAACAGATTTCGCTTGAGCGCGAAATCTGCTCCTGATTGTACAAAAATAAATTCACTACTGCCGTTCTGCGATCAGCTGAGCCAGTTCTTCGAGTGTATCAAAGGTGTCCGAGTTCAGCTCAAAATCTTCGATCCGGACACCGAAATTGTCTTCAATGATCAGTGCCAGGTCGACAAGGTTGAAGGAGTCCAACAAACCGCTGCTGATGAGCGGCTCTGACGGGTCAAGTGCCATTTTCGGATCATTCAGCAGGTTTTTTGTGATTTTTTCCTTTAATAGGTCAATAATGTCATCCATGATTTTTAGATTTTCCTTTATTGGGCATTTAAGATAGATTCGATTTCAAATTGCAGCTTTTCAAGCACCTGAAGCGCGGTAAGGTTCCGATATGCCCATGCGGTTTCCCATGTCTTCGGATGAGAAAAGTAGTTGCTGTAAAAAGTGAGGTGGATCCCGTCGCTCTGCAGTCCGTGATTTTCCAGATGCTGAATGGCAGCCCAGAAATTCCAGACCGGCAGGTCATATTCTTCTGCCAGGTCGGCAATGTCTTGATTGATGGAAAAATTCTTTTCCACATTGTCAGCCTTCAGCATCAGGACGGGCAGGCGGTTCTCCGCCAGTGTCATTTCAATGATCTGGCGCATGTTTTCCTTGAAAACCGGCGGATTATAGCCGTCATTTGTCCCGAGGGAGATCAGGACAACCAGCGGATTGTGGATGCGGTATTCACAGGTGAGCGGCAGTTCATCATAATGGCAGAAGTCATAATTCAGCCAGAAAGTGGAAAGCACGGAAGCGGCGGAAAACCCGGGTGTGGCAGCCAGACTGAGACGGGAGAAGGATCCATGGAAGAAGTCCAGTACCGGTCTCAGGGATTCATAATCACCCAGGTCATAGTAAACCTGATCCCGGTCATAATCGGAAAGGTACCATGACGTGGATGTATCGCAGTCCCCTACCTTGGAGAATGCATGGGGATCGTGCCCGTTTTTGATCCCAAGCCAAAGTATTTTCCGTGCGCGATCATTAAACTCTGGCAGTACCGGGAGATTTTGCCAGGTTCGTCCGTAATCTGCCGGTGATTGAGCGGATACAGAAGCATATCCGGATATCAACAAGAATAATAAAAGGAAAACAAGCGGCAGCTGCCTATGATGGTCCATTTGCTAAAATTAACTCGATTTCTGCCAGAACGCGGTCCGCAATTTGACCGGCACTTTCGGCGTTATAGTGGATGGCACTGTTTGTAAATGCTTCGATCTCAAGACTGTCCCAGAGATCCAGCAGATGCCAGCCGTTGTTTTCCGTGCGGGTCTGCAGCTCTTCATGCCAGTTGTCATAAGCCTCGCGCGGATAATAGTAATTATAGCGGATTTCTGAATTTTTGCCATTGCTGATGAGCATCGGTTCATTGACCAGTAATACCGGAACGTTCCCCGTTCGGGAGATGCCTTTTTCCAGAACATCCCAGGCAAAGGCTTCATCCGGCAAAGGTCCTTCAAAACCATGAAATGTGTTATCCGCTTCCAGATCGAGCTGCGGTGCGGGATATTCCTCAGGATAGTCCTGGTCGATCCCCGTCCCGGCCCACATCACGCCGTAAAGCTGAAGACGCAGCCAGTCCGCAGTTTCTCTCCGCTGGGTCCACAGGGTTTCCCGCGGAAGTGAAGAAATTTTCCCGTCATCCGAAAACAGCGTCAGGTACTCATTCAGGTTTCCCTGGATCAATGCATTGTCAGCCTGTTTGTCAGTCGGGAAGGATTCCATCGTCAGCGGCCATAGAACCAGGTCCGGATCATAATCCATCGCTCGGTTCAGCAGCAGATAGTCTTTGGTCAGGGACAATGTCGGATACGCAAGGTTATAACAGACGAGCGTTCGGCCATCGGAAAGTCTGCGGCCATCCAGCTGTCCGCATAAAGTTTCTCCCGGACGGAGCAGCGTCCCCCAACTGGATGAATCGCCGATGGTTATCATGCGAATAGTTCCGGCTTTCTTTTCACCTGCGCCGCTGATTTTATGGGATGCAAAGGCTGCATCCAGACTGTCGATGCTGAAATTATATGCTGTCTGCGGACTTTCCCCGAATGGCAGCCGTTCTCGGCCGGGAAATATGTGGTTGTAAAGGCTCACCCTGTTGAGAAAGGTCAGAGGCTGTGTGAACCTCCACAGCATTGTCAGCAGAAGGAGAAATGCGGCTGTCAAAAGAGCTATTTTCAATATTTTCTTCATCCGAACAATCTCCCGAAAAAGCTCACAGCTGTCTGAAAATCCGGTATAACGAACCAAATCCAGCCAAGGCATACATAAAGAACCGTTGCTGCTCCGGAAACAGCGGTGTAAACCTTAAGAAAAGCAGCCGATTTTGTCCGCAGCCATGCTCCCGTCTTCCGGGAATAAAGCTGGTGAACAAACAACCCGAGCCCGTGCCAAAGCCCCCAAATCACAAAATTTACACTGACGCCGTGCCAAAGCCCGATCAGCAGCATCGTGGTGAGCTGCGTGATCAATATGATCAGCCATTGTGGGAGCGGTTTTTCTTTGTTCCCGCGCAGGGAGCGCGTAAGCGGATTGAAAACGTAGGAACGGATCCACTGCGTCAGCGTCATGTGCCAGGAACTCCAGAATTTTGTCAGGTCCGGTTTGAGATAGGGATGGTCAAAATTCTTTGGCAGATGGATCCCGAACAGCATCCCGAGCCCGATCGCAATTTCACTGTAACCGGAAAAATCGAAGAAGATCTGCAGACTGTAGGCAAATAATGCGGCCCAGGCCCAGCCGGTACTGACAAACTGAGCAGCATTCTGTGCGGAAAGCGCCATTTTGGCCAGCGCATCGGCAAGAACGAACTTATGAAAAAGTCCATAGGCGATTTGGATCAAACCGGCCGATATATCTTCTGCCGGAGTACATTTGGGCTCAGAAGTATATTCTTTGCAAAAACGGTCCCAGCGGTCAATAGGTCCTGCGGAGAGAGCCGGAGGGAAGCAGACATAGACAAAGAAATCTCCGAGACTGAGTTCCGTTTTCCGTCCTTTGAGTGTGTCGATCAGGATCGACAGCAGCCGGAAGGAGATATAGGAAAAGCCGAACCAGCGGATGTCTGTACTGAGCGCCAGATCCACGGACTGCCCGTTCAGGGAGCGCAGAGCCCTGCTGAGTTCGAGTGACAGACGCGGTGTTTTCAGAATCACCAATGCGGCAAGGATCAAAATGGTACAGATCCGTTTTGGCCATTTCTGTTCTTTTCTGGTGAAGTGGTTTAGGAAAAATGCAGCTGCAGCACCGCATGCCGTTCCTGCCAGGACTTTTGGAAACAGAGGCGGACGGGATGCCGTGATGATCCCGTCATAACTGAGAAAACGGGTCGCCCCGATAAAAAGCAGTGTTCCGAGAATCACTGCCAGGTCGATAAGATTCTGCCGGGTTATGAGCGGATTCTGCTTGCTGAAAGCGGCATAAACACAAACTGTCAGCAGAACTGTCAGCAGAGGAAACCCAAAGTCGAGTTCCCGTACCGGCAGTACCGGCTGAAACATGAACACAAATATGCCGGAGGCGATCATCATCACCACCCGGCGGATCCGCTGTGAAGGAATGAAGCGGGCCAGGATCAGCAAAACAGCCAGGAGAAAAATATCCGGCAGACGCATGGATCAAAATCCCTGGTAGATCCATTGCGGTGCTTCATCGGCTGTCATGATGACCAGCGCGATGATCAGCAGCGCAAGCAGGAGCGCAGTGAAAACTTCTTTTGAGGAAAAGGGCCGCATAAAATCAGTAACCGCAGATGTGCCACTCACCCTGTTCTTTGATGACCTTGTGACTGCGGTTTTCCAGCGGAAAATCCGTGATTTCCGTGCCATAGGAGGCGGCAATCGAACCTTTACAGGTCACTGTAGCCGAGTTGTCTGAGGATTCGCTAACGGAACAGGAAAAATCTTTTAATTCAGATTTTACGCCCATAAAAGCATCCACTTCCCGCAAAGCATCTTTTTCCCAATCTGCACAGGTGATGGCACTCACGCGATCACGATTTTGAGTGACGATGGCATTATAAAATGCTTCGACCGGTTTCACAGCCTCTCCGTTGTCGGATTTTTTTGAACATCCGGTCAATACAATAAGGAACAGTGCTGCCAATAAAATCAGAATAATGCTTTTTTTCATGCTCTCTCCAATTGTTCAGATAAAATAAGCCTGGACGAAACCGGTCTCTCCATCCATTTCAATGTTCAGGCATCGGGAACCGTACCAGTCTGCTGTAGAAAGAATACGTACACAGTTTTTAAATTTTGCTGGGACACCGACAAAATCTCTTGTCAGGTCCGTGCTGTCGGTAAAGAATGTCATGTCGATATCTTCTGTTTTATCGGCATTGGTAATGATGGAATAAATGCCGGATTCCAGGATCGACTGGAAGAAACGGGTCCCGCAAAACGGATCTGAAATCGTTTTATCACTGGTACCGCTTAATTCGATAAGGGCTTTCGCATTGGCAATTTGGCGGTATTCTGTCGGGATCCCGTGATTTTCCATTGCGCCCCAGCGTGAGGCTGCGGCAAAGATGAAATTTACTTTGGCCAGTTTATGGTTGATTTCGTTTAGAAGCTCACAAAACTCGATTTTTGCCGTTCCGTAAAGCTTTTGATAATAAACCGGATCGACATAAACCACATAACGGATGTCCGAGATGACACCGTTGCCGACAAATAAATCGGAGGTGAGCAAAATACGGCGGTCCTGCGTATTAGAAAGGCTGAATTTTCCGGTCATGTTATCATGCAGCAATGCCGGACGGCAGTTGTGGATCTGGATCCTGAAATTGATATCGCGGGAATCGTTCAATTCCAACATAGCTGTAAATTCGACCAGCACTGACTTCCCGTAAGCCCGTTCCAGCGTATGCAGAATGTCCCGCATCAGACGCGTAAAGTTTGTTTTGCGGATCAAACTGTCGCAGGTAACGTGGTAATAATCTGTTTCCTCACCACGCTGCAGCGACTGGAAATCTTCCCCATCTGATTTTTGCGCAACCAGGTAAAGTGGAGGATAATTGCGGTTGAGAACATCCTGAACATCCAGAATTTCCTGCTGATTGGTTTTGAAATTCAAGACCAGCATCGATTGCTGCGTCTTATATTTTTCATTTTCCGTATACGTTGTATGCCGTCGGTTCGGTTCGGAAAGTTCGATGATGCTGGAATAATCGTCCCCATTTCGGTTTGTGGCATGGTTTCCCAGCCCGACGACAAAACGCAGAAAGCCTTCATCCTTCGGGCTGTCCTGTTTCCATTTATAGGGGCTTTGAGATCCGCCGATGCCTGAAATATCCGGAAAATAATAAGGACCGGAGCTTCTGCCCGGAACTTTTTGGATCAAAATCCCCATTTCTTCTGTATAATCCACCAAGCCATTCTTTTTCCGGTAGGTCAGTGCATTGGGGTTGAACGTGCTGGCATAAATTTTACGGATCGCATTCAGCAGGGTCTTCAGGTTTTCATCGGCCGTGCCCTGATTCGCGATGGAAATGCTCCGGTACATACTGTTGAAGGGATGTGTGAAACTGTCTTCAAGCTTACTGGAAGAGCGGACAATGTATGGGGCTCCGTTGAAATCGGTCAGAACATCCCGCAGGCTTTTGACGACATCCTGCGGCATTTCTCCTTTCAGAAATTCTTCCTCCAGGCGGGGAAAATCCTGCCAAAGTTCATTTTCATCTTTATACTTCTGATCATACCAGCCGATCAGATTATTCATCACCAGAAAATTGTAAAAGACATCAGAACCGATGAAAATCGATTCGATCTCACCAACTGCATTCCGGATATCTTCATCTTCGGAATTATGGAGAATGCGGTTTGCAAGCACAAGTTCGGCTGCTTTGCTGCCGATCAATCCCTGTCCGATTCGGTGACGGTTGATCTCCAGCAGGTCATGGATCGTGAACACTTCCTTGGCAACAGTGATATAAGGTATCCGGTTGCTCAGCATCTTCCGGATCAGAGCTACTTTTGCCGACATCAGCTGCGCTTCATATTGCTTTCGCTCGGTCAGCGGGAGATGCTCGATCGTTAAAGCCTGCTCAATGATCGTTTCGATCGTCGCGTGCTGGATATTGTGCCAGATAAAGGTTGGTTTTGTACTGAGTGAAGGGGCCTTCACTACACTGTCTACAATGGCATTAAAAACATCGAGCGGATAGCGCTGAGCGAACTCCTGACATACCATCATGGATTGAACGCGGTCCAGTCGCTTTTCCCAGATTAGAGACGGTTCCTGGAAAAACGGATCTTCCAGCCCTTCCCTTTTCTGCGTCAGCAGAGCAAAATCACGGATCTTCTCCGAAAATGAAGACACAGAAATATAGCCATCCAGCAACAGACGGTTATACATCTCATTTTCGATTTTCTCAGTAAGAATCGGATACTGCGATAGTGTCGTTTGTATGGTCAATAAGACGTTTTGATTGTAATCCTGCTGTGTCATAATCCTAAAACAAAAACAATCTTACAATTTGAAACAATCATTACCGCCGGGACTGTAATAAGCTGCTGAAGTACCGGCGGAAAATCTCCTGCAATTATGCAAAGTGCATCGGCATAATAACGTACTTGTAATCCACCTTGTCATCCATGGGCGTGATCATGGCAGGTGCCATTGTGGCATTTGTCCGCAGGGAAACATTCGGTGAATCGATCACATCCAGCACATCCTTCAGATAGCGAACATTGAACGCGATTTGGATATCTTCACCCTGGGCGTTGGCTTCCACGATATTTTCCTGGGATCCGCCGCTTTGCTCAGCCTGGGTGTTGATCACGATTCTTGCGATGTTGTTGTCCGTGACATGGATGTTCATTTTGATCAGGTTTTTATTTTCCCGGGCGATTACACCGGCCTGGTTGCAGGCACTTTGGAGTGCTGAAGTGGAGACCACTGTGGTGGTTTTGAAGGAAGTCGGCACGATCGCTTCATAATTAATAAATTCGCCGGCAATCAAAGAAGAGATCAATTCCGCATTTTCAAGATGGAAGATCACCTGGCTCTTCTCACCGCAGAAAGCCATATGTACGATCTTGTCGTTCGCATTGGCAATGCGGGCCAGTTCACGCAGTGCACTGGCAGGGATGATGGCAGAAACCGGATTCGGCAGTCCCTCTTTGAGAATGATCTTTTTGATTGCGATCCGGTAACCGTCTGTTGCTGCCATAGCCAGTACGTTGTCATTGACGCTCATCTTCACCCCGTGCAAAACGGGACGGTTGTCATCGACAGCTGCCGCAAAAGCCACCTGCTGGATCATTTTCTTCATTTCCGGCATTTCAAAAGGAACGCCTTCCGACTCGTCATATTCAGGCATTGGGGGGAACTCTGAAGCTTCAATGCCGCGAATTTCAGTGACCAGCTTTTGACAGCGGACCGTAACGGATTGATTGATCTCATTCAGCTGCAGGTTTACCGTATCCGCCGGCATAGTGTTGACCAAATCTGTGAACATCCTGGCAGGAACAGTGATAGAGCCTTCCTGCTGGATTTGTGCAGGAATCCAGTAGCGCAATCCCAGCTCAAGATTGGTTGCAGCCAGACAAATGCGGTCCTGTTCGGTCGTGATCAGAATATTTTCGAGAATTGTCAGTGTACTTCGGCTTGAAACAGCATGGGAAACGATGCTGAGTGCCTGTGCCAGATTCGGTTGAGATACGGAAACGTTCATAATGCCCCCAAAAGCTTATTTTTTTACAACGATATTATAGCCGAAAATGTCTATTCAATAAATAAAAAGCATTATTCTTTCTGTTTTCAGGAAATACCGGGCAAATCAGCGTATAATTTTTAACATGGATGGATATGGATATCGCTTATCGACAGGACTGGAGATCGGATTATTTACGATCCCCTGTTCTTTGGTTTCCAACCGCTGGGCGGAATGGCAGGAATACGACAGCGGTCCGGGAATTTTCACCATTCCCGCCGATGTTTATCTTGGGGTCCGGGCACAGGGACTTCATGACCCGGAAATTCGGGAATTGGTGAATGATCTGAAAGCAGTGGAAAATCTGCGTTATCTGCATCTGGCGGAAAACCGCGGAATCACCAACGACGGAATGGCTTCTGTCGGAGCGCTGCGGCAGCTCCGTTATTTGAATATCGGTGCCTGCGACATCAACAATCAGGGCATGGACTTCCTGCCGAACCTGGTAAACCTGGAATACCTGAACCTAAGTTACTGTAACCGCATTACGGAAAAGGCAGCGCCATTCGTACAAAAACTTACGAAATTAAAGTATCTGGATTTGCAGGGATGTATCAAGATCAACACCGGCGGACTGAAAAAATTTGAAAAAAAAGGTCTGACGATCTATAAACCTTAAATAATCAGATTCGATCACTGCATCATATTTGGATTACAAAAATGACTGAAAACCTGAAAGACAGCCAAGAACGAAAAACCAACAGCACCCGCCGTTTTGATGCTGTCATGGCTGTGATTATCGATTCTCTCACCAGTCTGTTCAACAATAATACTGCGCAGGCTGCTGCCGCTATCGGCTATTACTTTTTGTTTTCCATTTTTCCGTTGTTTCTGTTTGTCGTTATCGTGCTCAGCTACTTTTTGGATATCGGGTATGTTCAGAAGGTTATGGTAAACTTTGTCCAGGACCTGATCCCCGGTGCGGAAGTGCTGATTGAGGAAAACTTGCAGAACATTCTTGCCAACCGCGGCTCCACATCCATCCTGGCTTCTGTCTCCCTTTTATGGTCCGGCTCCGGGATGATCAACAGCATCATCAACAATGTGCAAAAGGCTTTCCCGGAAACTAACACCCGCGGTTATTTTATCAACCGTGCGCTGGCCATTATCCTGATCCTGCTCTCAGTCCTGCTGATAGCCGGCCTGCTGATTTTCTCCGCTGTCTTCAACTTTTCTGATGCGCTGGCATACTTCAACATCAAGTTGACCAAACCTCTTTCCGTGGCAATCAGCATCTTTTCTTCATATGTTCTGCCGATCCTGTTCCTGTATATACTCGGCTTTATTCTCTATTATCTCATCCCGACGGCAAAAGTTGAGCGTTCTGCGGCCCGTATCGCAGCGCTGCTGTTTGCGGTCGTCTGGCGCGTTTTTTCCATCGTTTTCGGTGAGTATGTGTTGAGTCCCATGAATCGCTATGACCTTGTTTACGGTTCGGTCACCGTTATCATCCTGCTGCTGCTGTTCATCTACTTTTCTGCTTTTATCATCCTGTATCCGGCGCATCTGGCTGCGGCTATCACCCATTACAAACAGCGCAGGGCAGGATTGCTGGCTTCAGCTCCGATCAATCCGGAACCGATCAAGCCGAAAGAACCGAAACGGGGCAAAAAGAAAAAATCCACTCAAACCGGCGGAAATACACGTACATTAAGCGATCCTGTCTATCTGGATCCGGAATCGGGAAAAACTCCGCAGCCTTCAGTTCGGGAGCAGATTTGGGAAATCATCAAGGGACTGTTCCGCTGGAAATAATATCCGGCGGCGGATCGCAGTTTAAAGAGGAAATCATGAGCGAAGCATACGAATATGGTGAAGAAGACTTCGAAGAGGAAGAGCTCGACGAAGAAGATGAAATGCGCATGGCTATACTGGAAGCCGAAGCCAACGAAGTCTGGCAGGAAGAACCGGGTGATGAAGAGGACGAGGCAAATCTGCCCTTGAACCCGCTCTTCGGCCTGTTCTCTCATGGCATACCGGGTAATTTTGGAGTGAATCCGCAGGAAAAGAAGGAAAATGAATGAAGATCCTGGATATCGAAAAAATCTACAAAGCACATGTCTTTGAAGTGGAAAAAATCAAATGCGAACTGCCCGACAGCCGGCAGCGTTATTATGACCTGGTCCGGCACGGTCCCGCAGTGGTCCTTGTCCCGGTGACTGAAGAAGGAAAGATCCTTTTTGTCAGACAGTATCGCCTGGGTGCGGAAAAAGAGCTGCTGGAGCTGCCGGCCGGCATGATCAACGAAGGCGAAGATCCCGACCCGGCTGCGGAACGGGAACTGCAGGAAGAGACCGGTTACGAAAGCCTCAACATCATCAAACTGGGCGGGTTTTATGCTTCAGCCGGCTATTGCAGCGAATATCTGAACATCTATCTGGCAAGGGACCTGAAATGGAATCCCCTTCCGCAGGACGACGATGAATTTCTGAGCAACATCGCCATGGATATTGAAGAGGCTTATGAAGCCGTGGATTCCGGAGAAATTGAGGATTCCAAGACCATCGCAGCTCTGCTGATGGCTCAGAAATATATCCGGAAAAGCTGAGCAGCTGCCTTGAATGACCAGAGACAAGTCTTCGGCCGGCAGGGGGAATGGGACGCAGCCGACCGGGCGATGAAGCAGGGTTACGCCCTGATCCGCCGCAATTACCGCACTCCATACGGGGAAATTGACTTGATCCTCCGCAGTCCGGAAGGCGAACTGGTGTTCACCGAGGTGAAATCCAGAACCGGTGCCTTCTTCGGATATCCCGAAAGTGCGGTGGATAAACGCAAACGCAGGCACATCATCCGTTCCGCGATCCATTATCTGCAGGAAAACTATCCTGAAAACGAGAATATTCCCTGGCGGATCGATATCATTGCAATCATCTATGCTTCAGACCGGAAAACCATCCGGGATTTCAAGTGGTATGAAAATGTCACAGCAGGAGACTAAGATTCCCGTTATTTTCATCGTGGGCCCCACCGCATCCGGCAAAACCGATGCGGGGATCCGGCTGGCGAAGGCTGTCGGCGGGGAGATCGTTTCAGCAGATTCCCGTTACCTTTACCGCGGTATGGACGTCGGAACTGCCAAACCCTCCGTGGAAGAGCGGCAGGGAATTCCCCACTGGCTCATTGATGTGGCTGACCCGGACGAGACCTGGAGTCTCTCCCTGTTCCGCAAAGCCGCTGACGATGCCATCCGCGATATCAGCCGCCGGGGAAAAAGACCCATCCTCGTGGGCGGTACCGGTCAGTATATACGGGCGATCCTGGAAGGCTGGAGCATCCCGGAAGGCGAACCGGACCATCGGCTGCGGGACGCACTGGAAAACTGGGGCAAAGCGATCGGTGCGGCTGAACTGCATCGAAAGCTGTCCCGCATTGATCCGGAGGCAGCAGATAAGATCGAATGGCAGAATATGCGGCGGACGGTCCGGGCATTGGAAGTGATTTTTATGAGCGGCAGAAAGTTCTCGGAACAGCGAACCACGCAGGAGCCTCCCTACAAAGCAATGGTTTTCGGTATGCGGCGTGACCGTGCGGAGCTTTATCAGCGTATTGACCTGCGCGTGGACCGCATGCTGGAGCAGGGGCTGGTGGAGGAAACCACGAACCTGCTTGCCAAAGGTTATGCGCCGGAGCTGCCTTCCATGTCCGCTATCGGCTATAAAGAAGTCTGCGACTACCTTAACAAAAAAACGAGTCTTGATGAAGCTGCACAGCTCATCAAATTCCGCACGCACAATTACGTCCGCCGTCAGGCAAACTGGTTCAAAGCGGCGGATCCTGCCATCAATTGGATCGACCCGGATCAGATCGATTCGGCTGAAACCTTAACAAAAATCGGAGACCTTTGATGTCTGCCTCATTTATCCGCAAAACAGAAGACTTTATTTGTGAAAACTGCGGCAGGGAGGTGAAGGGGAACGGTTACACCAATCACTGCCCTTACTGCCTCTACTCGAAGCATGTGGACGTCTGTCCGGGGGACAGGGCTGCAGACTGCGGAGGGCTTATGAAACCGGTCGCGGTTGAGTTGCGCAGGGGGGAGCGGATCATCATCCATGAATGCCTCAAATGCGGATACCGGAAGCCCAACAAATCCGCCCCGGAAGATGATTTTGACGTCCTGCTGCGTGTCATGAATGAAGAAGCAAGAACCGGGAATATAGGAGAGAAGAGATATGGAAAATAAGCGTCTGATTTCAATTGTCGTTCCCGCTTATAATGAAGAGGATGCATTGCCCCTGTTTTACGGACAGCTGAAGGAAGTTCTGAAAACCCTGCCGGATGCCCACGAGGTCATTTTCGTCAATGACGGCTCGGAGGACCGCACGGCAGAGATCCTTGAGCAGATCGCGGCGGAAGACAGCTCCGTTCATCCCATCCATTTCAGCCGGAATTTCGGTCATCAGGCTGCCCTTTCCGCTGGTCTTGAAAAAGCGCAGGGAGACTATATCATTACCATGGACGGGGACGGGCAGCATCCTCCCAGGCTGATTCCGGAGCTCATCCGTCTGGCTGATTCCGGTTATGACATCGTCCTCACACAGCGGATCGAACAGGGACAGCAATCGTCCTTTAAAAAATGGTCCAGTGAAACCTTTTATAAAATCCTGAATAAAGTCAGCGACACACAGACACTTCCCGGAGGGGCGGATTTCCGTCTGATGAACCGGGAGAGCCTGGATGCCCTGCTTTCCCTGACGGAATATCACAAATTTCTCCGCGGGATGGTTTCCTGGATCGGTTTCCGTTCTGTGATCCTGCCTTTCGAAGTACCTGAGAGACTGGCGGGAAAGACAAAATATTCCTTAAAGAAAATGTTCCGGCTGGCATCTGACGCGGTCTTTTCATTTTCCATGGTTCCGCTTTATATCGGTCTGTCCGCAGGAGCACTCTTTTTTGTACTGGCTTTGATTGAAGTGATCTATGTGCTGAGTTTCTGGATCAGCGGAAAAGGATCTACACTGACTCCGGGCTGGAGTTCATTGATGTTCATGCTGCTCATTATCGGGGCAGTTCTGATGGTCATTATGGGCTTTATCGGTGTCTATGTCGGCTACATTTTTCAGGAAGTCAAGCACCGGCCTGTTTATATCATGAAATCAGGCGCACGGGATAAAGACGAAGGCGGCCAGCCGCAGCAGTCAGTGAACGATGATCATTCCCCGGCAGCGGGTTTCTGAGAACTGTTTGCTTTATTTTACTTCCAGGATTTTGAGCTTGTAAGACCCTGCCGGGGCTGACACTTCAACGGTTTCTCCGGCTTTATGTCCCATAACGGCCTTCCCGATCGGTGACTCATTGGAGATCTTGTTTGCCATCAGGTCAACTTCCGGTGCCCCGACGATCATATAAGATTCCGGTTCATCTTCACCGTCTTCCAGAACGACCACCGTCGTTCCTACGCCGACTTCACCGGACTTGACCGGTTCATCGATCACTTTGGCGTTTGAAAGCAGATAAGCCAGATCATCAATGCGGCCAAGGACAAATGCCTGCTCATTTTTTGCAGCTTCCAGTTCCGCATTTTCCAGCAGGTCATCTCCCCCGCCTTCAATAGCGCTGTGCAGCCGGTTGGAAACCTCGACGCGTTTAACGTTGCGAAGATAGTCAAGCTCCGCTTCAATTTTATTGTAGCCTTCCCGGGTAAGAATCGTATCAGCCATGGAACCCTCCACAAATGTGAATAAGCTGTAGATGAAAAAAATACCCTCCTCAATGGAAAGGAGAGTAATTTGTCTGTGAGCGTGGAGGGGCTCGAACCCTCAACAAACGGCTTAAAAGGCCGCTGCTCTGCCATTGAGCTACACGCCCATCACACAACGAACATAGTTTAGCACCATTCCAAAAATTCGTCAACAATTTTCATGGAATTCGTGATTTTCAATGTTCGGTGCAAAACAAAAACCGGTAAACACCGGTTTCAGCGCCCCCTGAGGAATTCGAATCCCCAACCTTTTGCTCCGCAAGCAAACGCTCTATCCAATTGAGCTAAGAGGGCATTTCCTAACGACTGCTAATTTATACACCTGTCCCGGATTTTTGTCAAGAGAATTTGTAAAATCATTACAACCAATTTCGGGAATCGAAAATGATACATTCGGTGTATCATTTCCGATTTGTAACTATTCAGAAGGGACACATTGCGGACAGTACCAACTTGCCCCGTAAGGTGCGGACTGCGCCCGATCGATGCGGGACAGGAGCTTCGCTTCGCTCGCCCCACGTCTGGGACACATGCGCCCCGTCCCCGGCGTCCCACCCCGGTGGTTCTGAATAGTTACCAGGGTCTTTTGGTTGATACACCATGCCGTTTCAATTCGCTCAGGGCAAAGATGAAGAGTGATAAACATGAAAGAATGGCTCCGAATTCAAATCCTTTGGGAACAAACTTCAGCTCCAGAAAATTATGTCCCTGCTCCAGCGGGACTGCCATAAGGGCATCCAACACTTTTTCGGCCGTGACCGGCCTGCCATTCAAGGTGACCTGCCACTCGTCCGAATACGGGATCGTCAAAAGCAGCCATTGTCCCGGTTCTTCAGCACTGATCTCACCGCTCAGGTGGGAACTGCTGAGTTTCTTTATATTTGTGAGCGGTGTTATTTTTTCATCGAAGCGTGCGGCCAGTTCAGCCTGATCTTCATACATGAAAAACGTATCAAAAAATGAGATGCTCTCCGCATCGAATTGCAGGGAAACGGAAATTTCTTCACCGGGTTGGAAGGTTCCCAGGGGAATTACGCCGTAATTATCAGGGTCGATCGTTTTGCCGATCAGTTTGTCATTGAGAGAAATATATGCCGTCCTTTGGGAAAGAACCGGGAAATACGCATAAAGCATATCCGGCCGGTCAATTTGTATGTGCCAGGTCAGTATTCCGGGTTTGTCCGGGACCGTTTTTCTCCATACGGTATATTGATCTTGTTGGATCGGGCCAAGATTGCTGGTTTCAAGGTCAATAAAAGGTACCTGTGTAAACATGGAAATTTGCTGATCAAGCACATCAGACAGTATCTTTTCCTGATTTGAAAAAATATCATTTTCAATTAATTTCGTTGTAAGTATCTTTGAAGAAGATAGCATGCCCAGGGAAAGCGCATGTGTATTTATTTGAAAGATCATTGATGGGGTCGTTTCAATAATTGGATATGGTTTCATATCCAGGCTGTTTGCTGACCCTACATATTTTATCCCAAGAATTGAATCTGCGGTAATTGTTGAACCATACCGGTAATCAGATGTACTGTTATACCGTGAAGAAAACCCCATTCGATCGAGAAATTCCATCACATCAGTTCGATTTGTTGAGGAAAAATGGGAGACTGAGTTGGTGCTGTATAGAAAACCTTGATTTTCTCCCTTGTGAAGGGCAAATTCAAAGCGATAAAAACCCGGATCGGTTGATTTAATTTGTTTTATTGGCAGATATACATTTTCGTAGTCCTGATAATATTGAGTGCTGGTAACGGCAGTTGTTTGACTGACTGAATCAAAATTATTTTTCCAGATATATGCCATGTTCAGCAGCAGATCCGGCAGCAGGAGCAAAAATGCTAAAGCCGGGAACAGTCTCTTGAATTGTTTCTTTTCCTGAAAAGTTGGAGATGTAAATAACAGACAAATTACTACAAGTATCCAATCAAATACTACAAAAGGCATAGAAATATACGAGAACCCGCCTCCTATCGAGAGCAGGAAGATGACCGTAATTATGGTAAAGACAAAACTGATACCACTCCATGAAATTTTAGAACGGTAGTCAAACGCTTCAGCAGCCAGGCAGATATGAAAGAAACCGGTAACAAAAGCAAATCGCGAAGGCCACCAATACGGGTAATTAAATCCGTGCCAAATTAAATAAAATGTACTGACTGAAAAACTGAGTAAAAAAATACCACCTATACCAAAAGCAGCTAATCTTTTACGTACAGGTATTTCTTTGATAAAAAAACAGCTTAGCAGAAAAACAAGTGAAAAGGTACCAAAAAACAGGGATGGAGGTCCGCCTTCAACCTGTGTATGATCAAATGATCCGGTACAAAATTTTGAAACCAATTCAGGAAATGCAAGAATAAATTTAGGAAATAATTTCGAAAGAGAAAAAGTTTTAGGCCCTTCACCGAGAGATACCATGAATGGAAGGATCACGACCATCGCCAATCCCACTGCAATTATGGAATGAAACAAAAAATTCAGTAAATCTATCACAAAAGATTTGCGGTTTTCAGATATTTCAATAAACAAAAACCATATGAAAGAAAAAATGCAAATCATATAGCCAAAATAAAAATTAAAAACCAGTGACAGCGCAAGAAATGTTGTATATATCAGCGGTTTTTGAAGTCTGATTTCTTGTTCCAGCCCAAGAATGATGATAGGGAGAAGGACCATATTTCCTGTGAAATGTATATTCTCTGCACAAACAATGTTGAAAGACATCAATGCATAAGAACATGAAAAAAGAAGAGCTGCAGTTTTTGATCTGTTATTTTGTCTTAGGTATAAACATGAACTAAATCCGGCCAAACCTGAATGAAGGATGATCAAAAATGTACAAAAAGAAGGAATTTGACTGTCAGGGAAAAGATGAACCAAAAAGAACAGTGGAAAACCCAGGTAAAATGAAAACAGGTTCATCATATTACCGCCAAGGTTTTTGCTGAATGTATAGAAATAATCATTACCTTCGTTTGGCATATTTTTCAAATACATGATGAACTTATAATTCTGATTCGTCATATCGTTATAGAGAAATGTGTGTTCACCAAAAGGTGCAAAGCCAATTATGCAGCATGCTGTCAGGGCTAACAGGACTGGTAAAAAGAAAGAAGTTAGATAGAGATGAAATGATGTGAAATCAGTTTTAGTGATGAGTTTTTCCGGTTCGGTCAGTGGATGAGTCCGGAGATATTTCAAAAAAATGTATATCAACAATCCGGAGAGGGTAAGACCGGAAAGCAGGGTGAATGCCCATTGCGGGATCATCCAGGCATGGCTGCTTTCGGCTGCACTGCTGAGGGGGAGCGCATCGGTGTTTTCCCCTTCGATCCGGTAAAAGCTGTGCCCGCCGGGATAATCGTGGCGGATAATTGCATCACCGCCGCTCGTTTTGAGGCAGAAGACATATACATTATCTGAATATTTGGGATAAACAAAGCTGAATTCGGCACCCTTGATGCCGGACTGCAGATATCCTTCATCGGAAAGGTCCCAGGTCTCATCGGTTTTCAGGCGTTTGAAGCTGAGATCTTGGATCCGCTGATAGTTCTCGATTTTTTTCCGCTGTGATTGAGGTACTTTTGCCTCATAAGCCCATACCAGCTGCAGCCGGGTGTCCGGGTCTGATGAGATCATGCGGAATGATTCTTTACCTCCGATAAGAGAAGAGGATACAGCCGGGTAAATATCTTCGGGAACCAGCTGAAAAAAGATCAGCCAGGACAGGATAAAGCTGAATGCGTTGAGAAAGAATGCACCGATGAGTTTTTTCATATCATCCATTTTAACACGGGAGATGGTTTCCTTCCCTGTACTTCAGGAAAACGCTGATAGATCCTTTTGGAATGAGGAATCAGATCCCAGGGTGACAGATGGGGACGGTTCCTTCCGTCACCAAGTGACTTCAGGCAACCGGCCCC
>CAYWGX010000013.1:0-26161 GCA_964457635.1 uncultured Leptolinea sp. | reverse complement strand
CTCGCAGAAACACCCGCAGCCACTCAGGATGCCGCTTCTGAAACGATAACGGAGACACCGATTCCCACACCAACCTCCTATTTAATTGAATTATGGATCCCACCGGCCTTTGATCCGACCCAGGATGGCAGTGAAGCCGGACAGGCACTTGAAAAGCTGATCAATCAATACATGAGTGACCATCCGAATGTGAAGGTCTCATTGCGCGTGAAAGCCACGAGCGGTGACAGCAGTATCCTTAACACACTGACATCAGCAGATCATATTGCAAAAGACGTGCTTCCTTCTTTGGCGCTCATCTCCAGAAACGATATGGAGAGTGCCGTACAGAGAAATCTGCTGCAGCCCATTGAAACAGAGATCCTTTCAGACAGCGAAACCTGGTACAGCTTTGCCCGGCAATCAGCCGCGATCGACTCCGTTATTTATGGACTGCCTGTTTTGGGTGACGGAACCGTTCTGACCTACAGACCATCAAAAATCGGGCCTGAATTGGGAGATTGGAATGATATCCTGTCGCGCGGGCTCCCGATCGGTTTCGCGCCGTCTTCATCAACGTCCATGTTTGGTCTGTTCATCTACCTGAGCCTGGGCGGTAAACTCACCAATGATCAGGGACAACCTTACCTTGACCAGCAAAAGCTGACTGATACCCTGAACTTCTTCCTGACCGGAGGACAAAACGGCACATTTCCGCCATCAATCGCGCAGCTGGTAGACCAGGGTCAGGTTTGGCAGCGTTTCAATGAAGGCACGATTCCGATGATCATCTCACAGTTTTCCACCTTCCGGCATTACCAATCTCCTGAAATATCCGTGCTGGCACTGCCATTAAGCGATGGAATCACAGAATACCCGCTGATAAACACATGGAATCTCGTGATCATCGAGGATAATCCCATTCTGCAGCAAGAAGTCGTCCGTTTCGCCGAATATTTCTGTGATCTGGAGGTAAATGATACACTGTCAGCAGATGCTGGGTATATTCCGGTTCGCAAAGGGGAGCACAAATCCTGGGCGGCAGATCCGCAAAACGAAATTGTTGCGCTGATGAGTGAATATGGTCTTCCGGCACCAAACAATCAAATCACGAACAAACTTGTGCCGTTGATCAATAACGCTGTGCTGCAGGTGATCAAAAACCAGCTGAGCCCCGAAGATGCGGCAAAAGAAGCAATGGCAGGTTTCAATTAATACAAGAGAGTTACTATGTCGAAATATATAACAGATAAACGCTATTTTATGATACTCATTTTGCTGATCCTTCTTGTCACATTTGCATTTGTAATGATCATTTTGTGGCCGAATATTTCGGGATCGATCCTGCCGGCATCCACACCGCAATTCACGCCGACCATCACTCCCACGCCTACGGAATTACCGACAAATTTCCCGAATGTTATCCGTGATTATTTTGAAAACCAAAACGGGACAAACGGGCTGCTTGCAGGAAGTGTCGTTCTTGTATTGATCATCTTACTCGGTGTTTTGATTTCGATTCGCAATAATGAAAAATAGAAATAAACCTTTTTTCTATGATGAAAAAAGGATCCCCATAGGCAAGAGCATCCTGATGATTCTCATCGCAGGGTGTATTCTTATTTTCGCAGGTTATCAGGTTCCCGGTATCCGCCAGGTCATTGCAGAACCTTTGTTTGCAGCCGGATCTTTTTTCCGGGATGGAGTCCGGGAGTTTGTCGCAATGACCAGAATGTACCATGAAGCTGAAAAGCCCAAACAGACCTATACTCCATTAGAATTACCTGATAAAGACGTATTATTTGCTGAAAGTCTTGAAAATCTTTCCGCAATCACACAGGCTGATCCGCTTGCAGATCTAAGGCAGACGCCCACACCATCGGAATATGAACGTGTCGCCGCATGGGAATATCTTGATCCAAATCTCAATTATGCAATCAGTTCCGGGACAAAACCGGCAGAAGAAATCACGAACATACAACTCATCCCGCCTGTTTTTGAACATGCTGACCTCAATAATGACGGTGCGGCAATCCTCAGTGCACTGATGCGGTATTGGGGAATTGTTGAAAATCAATATCACATAGCAGCACAGATCCATCCGGATTCCCGGGATCCGTTCATCAGCTATTCCGACATGGAGAGTTATATTACAGCTCATTATCCGGATTATTTAACGATAAACCGGGATAACGGGGATCGGGATCTGCTGATCGGACTGCTGAACAAAGGCATTCCGGCGATCCTTCTTGTTCAAAACTCATCTCCGCAGCCTTTTTGGCTTAATGATGATCACTTTACCGGGCAATATTACCTGATCCTCGGATACGACGCTCAAAATAAAATCTTTTCCTACCAGGATACACGAAAAGGAAACACATTGGAAATATCCGAAGAAGCGCTGCTGGCAGACTGGTATCCCTTTCAAAGGTCATATATCCTGATTTACCCGGCTGAACAGGATGAATCGGTCCGGGAAGCACTTTCTGAAAATTATTACGAGGAATTGAACATCCAGCGGGCATTGACAAAATTTAAAACAGACAGTGAAATGCTCCCCGATAATGCCTATGCACAATACAATCTCGGGACAGCGCTGCACAAATACGGAGATGAAAACGGAGCGTGGGAGGCTTTCACCCTGGCAAGGGAGCTTTCCCTTCCGCAGCGTTTTCTGAATTATCGCGACGAGATGCTTGAAACTGCACTTATACTTGGATATGCTGACGATATCATTGAAATTACCGAAGAACTGTATAAACAGAATTCTCATGATGAAATTCTGACTCTTTACCGCGGATGGGCAGCTATACTGCAGGGAGATATCGAAAAGGGCAGTGAGTTATTTAACAGAGCAGAAAAAATAAATCCAAACAGTGAATTGGTTTTATATGCGATAAAATATAAAGAGACAATGATAAATTAAGGAGAACAATTATGAGTGAAAAGGATAAAACGATATTGATCGTCATACTTGCCGCGGCAGCTTTATGCGGCTGCTTTATTATGTCCTGCTGTGCGGCCAGTTTTTACGTCTTATCTCATGCTGACAAAAATACAGTCAAGGAACTTCTCGATACCGGTGCGATTGAAATTACAACCAACGATTCCACAAACAGTGAACCTGCCCCGGATATTTTTAATTCGAAAGACGGTGATCCTGACGGTCTTTCTGCAGCTGAGCGGATGATCATCGCAGAAACTGAAAAAACAAGAGGCCTGAGTTCTTCCGAAAAACTTGCACCGATTTATCAGACAGAAGAAGAATTAAGGGAATACCTTGTCGGCCAATTGGAAGAAGTCACAGATGAAGAACTGGCAGACGAACTGGAACTCTACAACGTGCTTGGCTTTGTCCCAAAGGATTTTGATCTGAGACAGTTTTATATTGACATGTATACGGAACAAATCGCAGGATTTTATGACCCTGAAGAAAATCAGATGTATTTGATCAAAGATACATCTCCGTATGAAAATGCACTGACCCTGTCCCATGAATACACGCATTTTCTTCAATACAATCATCCGGAATTTTCCGAAACACTGCATTACGATGATGATTATTGTGAGGATCACGGAGAAACCTGTATGGTGATCAATGCACTGGTGGAAGGTGATGCCACACTGACGGAAGGGCTGATCGACGCGGAATCGATCATCGGGCAATATCGTGATAATTCAGGGACAACCACCTCGTCCGACAGCAGTGTTTTTGATTCTGCTCCAAAATTCTTCCAGGATTCGCTTCTGTTCCCTTATGTTTACGGATATGATTTTGTAGCTTATCACTATCTGAAAGGCGGATTTGATGCGGTGAATGATCTTTTTATAAAGCTGCCGCAGAGTGTAGAACAGATCATGCATCCGGAAAAATACTTGAAAGATGCACCTGCTGACGTTACCGTGGAACCGTTCCGAACGATGATTTCGGAGAATTTTGAGATCATTCGGGAAGATGTTTTGAATGAATCCGATATCAAAATGCTTCTTTCAGATGGATATGACAAAGAATGGCAGCTTTCTGACCAACAGGCTTCTACTGCAGCTGAAGGATGGGGCGGCGGCAGTTTCATCATTGCAAGAAAGGATGATCAGCCACTGTTCTTCAGCAAAGTTGTATGGGATACGGAAAAAGATGCCGAAGAAGCAGAAACAATGTTTGCACTTTACTCAGATAAACGTTTCGGACAACAGGAAAATGCGAACGTCTGGAAAGCTGAAGACGGCTCTTCTGTATATCTTATCCGGCAAAATGATATTCTTTATTGGATGATCCTGCCGGAAAACTTTGAGACTGACATTTTTGTCGGTTTGATTCAAAACGGCAGTGTATTATAATTCATATTAGTGAGGATTGGATGGCAAAATATATTCTTTCCCTTGACGCAGGAACAACTTCCAATCGTGCGATTCTTTTTGACCACGATGCAAATATGTGCGCAATTGCTCAAAAGGAATTCACACAAATTTACCCAAAACCAGGCTGGGTCGAACATGATGCCAATGAAATTTGGAATTCCATGTTCGGTGTTATTCAGGAAGTCATGTCCATATCCGGTGCTTCCTTCTCGGATATTGAAGCAATCGGCATCACGAACCAGCGGGAAACCACTGTTGTCTGGGACAAGCGCACCGGTGAACCTGTTTCCAATGCGATTGTCTGGCAATGCCGCCGCACAGCAGAATACTGTGATAAATTGAAGGCCCAGGGACTTGCCGAACCGATTCAGGAAAAAACCGGTTTGCTGATCGATGCTTATTTTTCTGCCACCAAATTACGCTGGATACTTGAAAATGTTCCGAATGCGCGGGTCAGAGCCGAAAAGGGAGATCTTCTCTTCGGCACGATTGACAGCTGGCTGATCTGGAAACTGACCGGAGGTGAATCTCATGTCAGTGACTACTCAAATGCATCCAGAACCATGCTTTTCAATATCCATGAATTGAAATGGGATGAAGAAATTCTGAAAATTCTGTCCATTCCTCGATCAATGCTGCCTGAAGTGAAACCATGCGGCAGCATTCTTGGTTATACCACAACATCCCTGACCGGCCGGGCAATACCGATTGCCGGCTCCGCAGGTGACCAGCAGGCAGCCTTGTTTGGCCAGGTGTGTTTCAAACAGGGACAGGCAAAAAACACCTATGGTACCGGATGCTTTTTATTGATGAACACAGGTGAAAAACCGATCTATTCTTCCAATGGTCTCGTCACCACGATCGCCTGGGGTTTGAACGGAAAAGTCAACTATGCACTGGAAGGTTCTATCTTCACTGCCGGAGCTGCCGTACAATGGCTGCGTGATGAAATGAAACTCGTCAAATCCGCATCAGAAACAGAAGCTGCAGCCAGAGAGGTCCGGGATACAAACGGCGTTTATGTCGTTCCCGCCTTTACAGGGCTCGGTGCTCCGTATTGGGATTCCTACGCCCGGGGGACAATCGTTGGGCTTACCCGCGGAGCGAACCGCAATCATATCATTCGGGCTGTTCTTGAATCAATCGCTTTTCAAACAAACGATGTTCTGGATGCAATGCAGCAGGATTCCGGTATAAAATTGTCATCACTTCGTGTGGATGGAGGGGCAGCTGCAAATGATTTTCTGATGCAATTCCAATCTGATATCATACAGGCCCCTGTACTGCGTCCGGCATGTCTCGAAACCACAGCAATGGGTGCGGCATTCTTTGCCGGGCTGACATCCGGCTTTTGGAGTTCTCAGGATGAAATAGCACAAAAAGTGACAATATCCAATGAATTCACACCACAGCAGAATGACGAATGGAGAAAAAATGCCTGTGATGGCTGGCATAAAGCAGTAAAACGTTCTTTTGGTTGGACAAAAGAGAATTGAAGGGAAGCAGATGATAAACTCAAATTATGACGTAATCATTATCGGCGGAGGTGTCGTTGGCTGTGCAGTCTCAAGAGAGCTGACGAAATATGACCTGAAAGTTGCTCTGCTTGAAAAATCAGTTGACATTTGCGCGGGACAAAGCAAAGCAAATACGGCAATTATTCATGGCGGATATGATGCCAAACCGGGAACAAAAAAGGCTTATTACAATGTACTCGGGAACAAAATGTTCGGGAAAGTATGCGAAGAACTCGATGTACCTCACGAATGGAACAGTTCCCTGGTCGTTTCTTTCGCTCCCGACCAGGACGGGAAAATTTCCGAGTTATATGAACGCGGTCAGAAAAACGGTGTTCCGGGCTTGGGAATCATTGACCATGATGAGATCATGCGGCGCGAACCCAACATCAATCCGGAAGCCCGCCTTGCACTGGATGTTCAAAATGGCGGTATCTGCTGCCCTTATGAGCTGACCATCGCTTTTGCTGAAAACGCGGCCAGGAATGGTGCGGATTTCTTCCGCTCATCTCCGGTTACTTCTGTACGCCGGGAAAACGGAGCCTGGATCGTTGAGACCCCGTCACAGACTTTTTCCTGCAAAGCTGTTGTCAATTGCGCCGGTTTATATTCTGATGAGATCCACAATATGGTATCAAAGGATCATCTCAGCATTCAGCCGCGCAGAGGTGAATACTATCTTGTAGATAAAAAATATGCATCCGCATTTCACGCTGCGATCTTCCAGGTGCCGAGCAAAATGGGGAAAGGTATTTTGATTGCCAGAACAGTGGACGGCACCACACTGGTTGGGCCTACCGCAGAAGATATTGAAGACAAAACGGATACTCGAACCACCGCGGAAGGATTGGCAAAGGCGCTCACCGGAGCAAAAATCACCTGGCCTAATCTGCCCACCAGAGCATTCATCACCACTTTCTCGGGACTTCGCTCACATTGTGACCGCGATGACTTTGTCATTGGAGAAGTTCCGGACGCCCCGCTGTTCTTTGATGCAGCCGGTGTTGAATCTCCGGGGCTGACATCTTCTCCTGCTATCGGTTATGAACTGGCTGAAATGGTTGCCGGAGCGTTGAAAACCGGGAAGAACACAAAATTCGACCCGATTCGCAAAGGTATCCCAAAATTCAGAGAGTTATCCAATGAAACCCGAACAAAACTGATCGCAGAAAACCGCGATTTTGCAAAGATCGTATGCCGCTGTGAGACAGTAACGGAAGCTGAAATCAGGGAAGCGATTCGGCGGCCGGTCGGTGCCTTGACGGTTGATGGCGTAAAGATTCGCACAAGGGCAGGCATGGGCCGCTGCCAGGCCGGTTTCTGTACCCCGAGAGTGTTGGAAATACTGTCTGAGGAATTAAACATTCCGCTGGAAGAAGTAAGAAAATTCGGTGGTGATTCCAGGTATGTATACGGAAAGATTTTTGAAGGAGCGGAGGCAAGCCATGACTAACATCGATATTCTCATTATTGGCGGAGGTCCGGCAGGATTGGCTGCTGCTGTTGGAGCCTGGGAAGCCGGAGCACGTGACGTCCTGATTTTAGAACGGGAAGAAGCACTGGGCGGTATTCTCAAACAGTGTATCCACAACGGATTTGGCCTGCACACTTTCAAAGAAGAATTGACGGGGCCGGAATATGCCCAGCGTTACATTGAAAAAGTATTGGCCTATGAGATTCCCTACCAATTGAATTCTATGGTATTGGATATCTCTGCAGATAAAGTCGTTACCTGCGTCAGCCACGAACATGGCGTCCAGCAATTCAAAGCGGGAGCCATTATTCTGTGCATGGGCTGCCGGGAACGTCCCCGCGGAGCTTTGGGTATTCCGGGCGAAAGATGCGCCGGTATTTTCACCGCCGGAACGGCACAAAAGCTCGTCAATCTTGAAGGCTATATGCCGGGAAAGAAGGTCGTCATTCTCGGCTCCGGAGATATCGGACTGATCATGGCAAGACGGATGACATTCATCGGTGCTGAAGTGATTTGCTGCGTAGAGCTTATGCCTTACAGCAGCGGGTTGAAACGGAACATCGTACAATGTCTCGATGATTACAACATTCCTTTGTATCTCAGTCATACTGTCGTAGACATCAGCGGAAAAGAAAGAGTCACCGGGGTAACTATTGCTGAAGTAGATTCTTCCTTGAAACCGATTCCCGGTACCGAACAGTACATTGAATGCGACACACTGCTCCTTTCTGTTGGTCTGCTCCCGGAAAATGAACTGAGCGAAATGGCGGGGGTTATGCTCTCACCGAATACCAGCGGTGCTGTAGTTGACGAATCTCTGCAAACTTCTGTACCCGGCATCTTTGCTGCCGGCAACGTTCTCCACGTGCATGATCTTGTTGATTTTGTTTCCCAGGAAGCAGAACTGGCAGGGAAGAATGCCGCAATGTTTGTGCGTGAAACAAAACAGAATCAAGAACGATCTTACAGACAGGTCGTGATGGGGAATGGTGTTAACGCCATTGTTCCGCAAAAAATATCAGCCTGTCCTGCTCAGGATGTAAGGATGATGTTCCGCCCCCGCGCAGTGTACAAAAAGGCTCAAATCACAGCATCTGTCGGGGATAAAATTCTCTATACGAAAAAAGCAAAGATCCTTGCTCCCGGGGAGATGGTCAATTTTACATTATCAAAAGATGACTTGGCTTCAGCGGACATCAATGAACCGCTGACTGTCATGATCAAGGAGGCAGCCTGATGAATAAGACGATCACATGTATTGGATGTCCGATGGGATGTCTGATCGAAGTTGAACTGGATGAAGCGGGAGGTTACCTCTCTTCAAAAGGATGGTCCTGCAACATCGGCAAGCGTTATGCACAGGAAGAGGTTACTGCTCCGGTACGCACTGTTACGGCTCTGGTAAATGTGACAGATCGTCCTGAACCGCTTTCCGTAAAAACAGCCGCACCGATTCCAAAAGGCAGCATTTTCGACTGTTTAAAGGATATACGAAACCTGAAAGTCCAGGCCCCGATCCATATTGGAGATATCGTAACAGATAACATCGCAGGCACCGGGATCGCGGTTGTTGCCACAAAAAATATATTATGAAATATTCTGTAAACATATTCTGAGCGTTCAGGAATAACTTGTGATAAAATGGTTCAGTATGTTTATAGAATGAAGGAATTGCAGTTTAGAGGTATTTAATGACGAAACCTGTTCTTGTTACAGCCGCCTGGCCTTATGCCAATGCTTATATTCATGTCGGAAACCTTACGGGGTCTTATCTGCCGGCAGACATTTTTGCCCGTTACCAGCGTTTAACAGGACGCGACGTTCTGTTCGTATCCGGCTCTGATGCACATGGTACACCGATCACCGTTCGTGCAGATGCAGAAAAAACCACACCTGAAGCGGTATATAAACGCTTCCATGAGTCGTTCCTGGAAATGCAGACAAAAGTCGGTATTACCTATGATCTTTTTACAAGTACGCATACAGAAAATCACTTCAAGGTATCACAGGATGTGTTTCTTGCCCTGATGGAGAACGGTTATCTTTATAAACATACCGAAAAACAATGGTATGCTCCTTCTCAGGGTCGTTTTCTGCCCGATCGATATGTTGAAGGGAAATGCTATATTTGCGGATATGAAGGTGCCCGCAGTGACCAGTGCGATAAATGCGGCAGTCTGCTGGATCCGGAAAAATTGATCAACCCGAAATCAAAAATTGATGGTTCCACACCGGAACTAAGAGATACAGAACACTACTATCTCGACCTCGGCAAATTACAGCAGAATGTCGTTGATTTTTTGAAAGCACGGGAAGATTACTGGCGGCCGAATGTCGTGCGTCAATCTCTTGGGCAGATCCTTGCCAATGAACTTCATGGACGCGCTATCACCCGGGATCTGGATTGGGGTATCCCTGTTCCCGTTCAGGAAGCAGCGGGGAAATGCCTGTATGTCTGGTTTGAAGCCGTTGTGGGTTATCTTTCCGCAACGATTGAATGGTGCAAACTCAACGGTACACCGGATGAGTGGAAAAAATGGTGGCAGGATCCCGAAAGTAAAACCTACTATTTCATCGGCAAGGACAATATTCCGTTCCATGCTGTGATTTGGCCCGCTCAGCTGGCAGGTATGGGAACAAAATTTGATGTAGTCTTCAATGGACAGGAAGGAAAACCGCTGAACCTTCCCTATGACGTACCGGCAAACGAATTTATGAACCTCGAAGGCCAGAAAATTTCCGGCTCCAGAAACTGGGCTGTTTGGGTCAATGATTTTCTGGCAGATTATGATCCGGATCCGCTGCGCTATTATTTAACCGTCAACATGCCTGAATCCAAGGATACGGATTGGGACTGGGAAGATTTCTACAAACGGAATAATGATGAACTGGTCGCAACCTGGGGCAACCTCTGCAACCGTGTTATTTCTTTTGCTAACAAACATTGGGGCGAAGTTCCGGAACCCGGTGAACCGGATGATATGGATAAGGCACTCCTTTCCACCATTGAAAATGGCTTTGATACCGTAGCAAAAGAATATGAGGCTGTCCACCTGCGTGCTGCGCTGGGAGAAACCATGCGGCTCGCCACTGAAGTGAACAAATATCTTGATATTGCAGCACCATGGCAGCTTGTGAAGACGGATAAGGAAGCTGCCGGACGCAGGATTTATACCGCACTTCGTGCGATCGATAACCTGAAAATTTTGTTTGCACCGGTTCTGCCGTTTACCTCTGAAAAGCTAAATCAGATCCTTGGTTATGAGCATCACATTTTCGGCAGACAGTATATTGATTCCATTCAGGATTCTCTCGGTGAACACCGTGTGAATCGTTATGATCCCAGTGATGCAAGCGGAAGCTGGACCAAATCGGAATTGCCTGCAGGACAAAAATTTGGGCAGATCAGTCCTTTGTTCAAAAAACTCGACGCATCAATTGTTGAGATGGAAAGAGCAAAATTGGGTTAATAGACACCATCAATAAAGAGGCTGACCTGAATCAGCCTCTTTATTTCTCATAAACACATCTGAATCCTCTATTAAAACCCGGGGAATTCGGATCGTGCCAGTCCCGATTATATAATCTCAAATGCGAGACATCGTCAATGTAGGACCCGCCTTTCAGGATTCTGCCTAAAGGACTGTATTCACCGTTTTTTATTTCATCCCATTCCATATCGCTCACAGGCTGTGCAATATTATATAACCAGTCCAATACCCATTCACGGACATTTCCGGAAGTATCTAACAAGCCATATTGCGTTTTCCCGGCAGGCAGCCAGCCGGAAAAAGTCTTTCCATTATAAAAATTATCGTAATTAGCCTGGTCAAAAGCTTTTCTTTCATCATCCCAATACAGAACAACTCCCTCAGGTCCTCTTGCCGCTTTTTCCCACTGAAGCTCTGAGGGCAAATGTCCGCCGAAATACTCGCAGTAATCCTCAGCCTGCCCCCAGCTCACAAAAACTACCGGCAGCAGTTCGTATTCTTTTTGTGTCCAGTACATGCTGTATTCATCATGATAACGGGGAGCCAGATAATGACTTTTTTCCAGGAAGGCCTTATATTCCTTTACCGTAACAGGGATCTGATCGATCCAAAATTCATCGGCCCATTTCTTCCCCTGATAGGTATCTTTTCCGACAACAGCATAGCCTGCCGGAATTTTTATCTTGACTTTCCCGTCTTCTCCCATATTTGTTTCTGTAATATTACTTTCACGAAACTGAAAGCCGCTGTAAGGGAATAATAACTGATAATGATTGGGACGAATATATTCATTAAAAAGTCCCCATCCTCCTGAAATCAGGATGATGGGGAGCACAATGTATATAACGATTCTGATTTTATTCAGCATTCTCAGTTATTTTGCGTATTTTGTTGAAGTGCCTGAGGGTTATATGGACCTCTGTTTGGCTGCTGGTTCGGCTGCCACTGAGAATTGACACCATTATTGTTTTGAGCCTGATTAGGTGCCTGCCATTGCTGGTTCATTTGGACATTTTGCCCGTTCTGCATATTTTGCTGATTCTGCATCCATCCCTGAGGAGGAAATTGAGGAGCCGGACTGTTTTGTGTATTCCAATTTGCCTGCATCGGCATGTTCGGCTGCCGCATCTGCTGTGGATATTGCGGGAAACCTCCCATATTTGGATTCATCTGTGGATTCACCTGATTTGGATTTGCATATGGACCTTGCGGATAAGGAACATTCGGCTGCGGCATCCCGGCATTCGGCATCGGCGGCTGAGGTATGAACTGCTGCTGATACGGATAATTTCTGTTGGCTGCAAACGGATTATTCGGCTGCGGTATGTTCTGGGGCTCACGATTCGCAAACGGATTTCCCGGCTGCGGAATAGATATATCCGAAGAAGGCTGCGGAATATTGATTTGCTGTTCGCTTGATGCTATCGGATTATTACTTGGTGAAGCATTATAATTATATGCCGGTGTTTCATTAGGCGTATTCTGAATTTGATCGTTACGGCTTGTCGGTTCCGGGACAATTGCCGGGCCGGTAAATTGTGCAGGAGTCTCACGTCTTGGCATTGTATCTATTTTTCTGCCATAAATTTTTTGCAATTCGGCAAAGGCAGAATCAGGTTCAGAAGCAGTGTCGGAATTAGATTGTGATACACTTTCCATTTTTTCTTCCGGTTCATATCTGTTCGTGTCAGTACTGAATTTGGAATTTGGCTCTAAAACAGGAGATGTTTCAATTTTTGTTGACGTGACCTGCGGAGTTTTCTCATCCGGTTTAACGATCAGACCTGTCAGGAGAGCCAGTTCATAAGCGGGATTTGCAAAGATATCGGGAACGATCTCATCAATGATCCGATGTTCTGCTTCTTCCCGAAATTCCGGAGGAAGCTGCATTCGGCTGATCGTAAAGAGAGTTTTCAACAAAACTCGCTTCACTTCCAGCGGCGCATAAGATGCCAAATCAAAAACATCACCACTCGTAGCACTGCTTGTCAATTTTTTGATAGCCGTCTGAACAAGGAAATTTGCTTCTTTGACTGTCATTGTATGCCAATTTCGTGTTTTGATTACTTTCCCAAATGGAGGCAGTATCTCATCTTCCTTGATTTTTGGACTTTTGGCATTCAATATAATCACAAGCATTCCCGACAGTCCAAGAGAAATGGCATTTTTGTCATTGCCATCCGCATCTGTCACATCATACGTGAAACCGTCCGACTGAATTTGGTAATCGGGAGGATTCCCTTTATAAGACCAGGTATCATTAGAGAAATCCACGACCTCTGGCATATCCATTTTTTTATCTTTTTTCTTACCGAAAAGCGGCATCTTACACCTCTTCTGCTAAAAATAGTTATTTCTCATACAATTCAGGATAAGGATCCTGTCTTTTTATTTTACTAATTATAAAGTATAAAATCTCTTTTGCAAGGGCAATCATAGGAGCAGCAAAAATTGCTCCGATAACGCCTAAACGTGAACTTAGAGCCAAAATTCCGATAATGATGATAACCGGGTGTAATTCTAATGCATCTCCCATGATATGCGGCACGAGAAAGATGTTTTCAGTCTGCTGGATGATAACAGCAGCAATAACAGCTAAAATTGCGACAATGATATTATTAAGCGGCAGCCATTGAGAGCCGAAAATCAACGCGCTGATAATTGCCGGAATCGTCGCCAAAGTTGGGCCGATATTGGGTACTACCTCACAGAAACCGGCAATAATTCCCAAAAGCAGGGCCCAGCGTAATCCTAAAATGAGATAAACAACAAATGTGATCACACTGATATAAAGCATAAGCTTTAACTCACCGGCGAAATAACTCCCCCATACTGCCCGCAGCCGATTCAAAAGTTCATTGACCTCCGGCTGATATTTTTCTTCAAAAACACTTACGATATAATTCCAAATTTTATGACCGTCACGACAAAAATAAACTGATGCCATGATAGCAGTCACCGTCATGATCAAACCGGTCAAAATTTGTCCAAACACATTTGTAGAAAAAGAAAAAATTTGTCTGGCTGTTGCAGAAATATCAGGAATAAGATATTCCAGATTTATGGATTCTGCCCGAAGTGAATGAATGCTGTTCTGAAGATTTTCCAGCGGTTTGGAAAGGTCGATGTTAAACCCCCCGATACTGATAGCTGCAGTGTCTATTTCCGTGACTAAATATTCTATATACTCGTCTGCAGCCGCCAAGACCTGAGGCCAGTCTATCGCAAAAAAGTTTCTGACTGCTTGTGTGACCCACGGGATAATGATCGAAACAGCAACACTGACCACAATCAGTAATATAATATAAGCTATTGCAATGGACCAATTGCGATGTATATGCAGTTTATTATTCAGGAACCTCACAATAGGATTCAGAAGATAAGCCACCAATGCAGCCAATACGATTAAAGTTATACTGCCTCGAATCAGGTAAGCAATAGCCAGGAAAACAATGATCAGACATACCAAAGCAATATAACGAACACTGTTTGTCCAAACCGGACGCTCCATCTTAGAATCAACCTGTTCAATAGGATTATTTTGTCTCATACAATTCTGTAGCTGCAAAGAAAGATTAATAGAAATTATTCGGATTTACAGGTACACCGTTGTAGCGCATCTCATAATGGAGGTGTGGACCTGAAGAATTTCCCGTCGTACCAAGGGCAGCGATTGTATCCCCTTTGAAAACATAATATCCGCAATCCACATTATATGAGTCAAGATGTGCATAAAGTGTTTGCCATCCATTCCCATGATCAATCATTACAACGTTTCCATAACCATGATTGTTCCACCCCGCATAAACAACAACACCCGCGTCTGCCGCAAAGACAGAATTTCCAAGCGAACCGGCTATGTCAATAGCTCTATGGTTGGTTCCTTCATCATAATCATAGCCCGAGATCCATGTCTCAGTTGTTGGCCAAATGAACGTACCGCTTCCAAGAGGTCCATCCGTTACAGCCTGACAAGCTCCCGGCCCATAAATAGAGGCAACTGCCGGATTTTCTCTGGTTATCAATGGGGCTGACCAGTTTACAAACGCACGGGATCCCCCCGGGATAATCAGCCAGGTTCCCGGTTTGATATTTGGATTTCTGTAATCACCGATCGTTTCCCGGGAGAGACCGTTCGCAGGGAAATCAATGATATCTTCAGGCATTACTCCAAATACTTCTGAGACCCCGTTCAAACCATCTCCATCGTGCCATTCATAGTAAACACCATCAACAGGTAATATGTTTATTTCCAATCCTGCGAGAAGCGCATGGGGATCATCTGATAGTGTATACGGATTTCCCCATAATATGGTACTCGGCTTCAGATTGAATTGTTCACTGATTCCGAAAACAGTATCATTTTCCTGAACAATATATCGCTGTACCTGATTTCTTGCTTTTGCAGGCAGATTTGTATGATTATCGGAAACACGATATATACCATCATAAAGATATGTTTTTTCATCCTCAGGAACTACAGGTGAAAAATACGGCAGTTCTGCATCGGTTACCGCATTTATCAATTCATCAGCATGTATGTTTTGCGGATCAGATGTTTCCTTTTTTTTAAGATAATACCTGGAAGCAAATACGATAACAACGCCGCATAACAATAATGTTACGATAAGCGAGCCCAATTTAATAAAGGTCTCACCAAGCCCATCCCATAAGATCGTATTCCAGAAATTACTTAAATGGGATGATGATTTACTTCCATCAACGTTGTAGTCTTCTTTTTCGTTATTATTCATAGTTTTCTTTACAAATTCTATTATAATGGCATTCATAAACAAAAAGGCAGGATTCTTTATGAAAAAGTTCATTTTTCCGTTCACAGCAATTGTCGGTCAGGAACAGATGAAGCTTTCTTTGATATTAAATGCTATTGACCTAAAAATTGGTGGGGTTTTAGTCAAAGGAGAACGTGGGACTGCAAAATCAACAGCGGCAAGAGCTTTGGCTGATTTGCTGCCGGATCAGGCAGTAATTGCATCATGCCAATTTGGATGTTCTCCGGATGATCCCGCACATAGCTGTGATGATTGCAGAAAATTGTTTGCGAGAGAGGCATTTGAAATCAGTTATCGAAAAACACCGTTCATCGACTTGCCGGTTTCTGCCACAGAAGACAGAATCGTCGGAACGATCGATTTTGAAAAGGCGCTGACAGATGGGAAAAAACATTTTGAACCGGGTATTCTGGCAAAGGTTAATCGTGGGATTCTATACGTTGATGAGGTAAACCTGTTGGAGGATCACATCGTGGACACCCTTTTGGATGCTGCAGCGATGGGCGTCAATCATGTCGAAAGAGAAGGCATTTCTTTCACCCATCCGGCTCGCTTTCTTATGATCGGAACCATGAACCCGGAAGAAGGTGACCTGCGGCCACAGCTGCTGGACCGCTTCGCGCATTCTGTGTCCATTCAGGGCCTATCAGACCCGGCAGAGCGGGTTGAAATCATCCGAAGAAGTATTGATTTTGAGAATGATCCGGAAGCGTTCTGCGAAAAATTTGCAGCCGAACAGCAGAATCTGGCAGAAAGGATCACCGCTGCGCAAAAGAACCTTTCAAAGGTCACATATTCCACTGAAGACTTGTTTGCTATCGCTGAACTAACCGCTGCATTTCACACAGAAGGCCATCGGGCAGATATTGTGATACTGAAAACAGCAAAAGCACTGGCAGCTTTTGAAAACCGTCTGCACATTACGCGAGAAGATATCAAACGTTCCGCAGAACTGACACTCCCCCACCGGCTGATCTCAGGTCACGGTACAGACAACAGCATATCCTCTCCGGAAATCGGGAAAAAGGCTGCTGAAATTCTGGAAAACATGCCGGAAACTTCGGCTGATATGAAAGAATCAGAATCACTGTTTGACGAGAATGGTTTGGATAAAAAAAAACTGGAGAACTGAATTTCACCCATCTGGTCATACAGCAGGATAAAGAAATCAGCTATACGGCTGAAACTATCTACAACCAAAACCAGCCCTTCTGGTGGGATGCCGCCCGGATCATTGAAGATGATTTCACATTTCCGCTTTATGAAAAAGCACCTTCTGAGAAAAAACACAAAGGAAAAAAGAACAGAATCGTTTCCGATGACAAACACGGACATTACATCAAAGCGATCCCGGCAAATAAAGATTATTCGGATGTAGCGGCAGATGCCACGCTGCGCCGTGCAGCTTTGAAACAGCTCAGCAGGCCCGACGAACCGGCACATATTTCTCCTCTCCTCAAGATCGAACCGGACGACATCATGAAGAAGGTTCGCATCCGCAAAAACACATCTCTTGTGGTTTTCCTGATCGACCTTTCATGGTCGATGGCCGTGACACAGCGTCTGACAGCAACTAAAAAAGCGATTGCGACAATTCTTTCAAAAGCCTATCAGTTCCGAGATGACATCTGCCTGATCGCTTTTCAAAAAGACAGTGCCCGGGTCATTATCCCGCCTACCCATTCCATTCATCTGGCAGAGAAGGCAATGCAGAATATCTCCGTCGGAGGAAAAACACCGCTGTCAGCCGGCCTGAAGCTGGCTCATGAGGTATTGCTGAAAGAAAAGAAAATCTATGGAGCAGAAAACATATGTCTGATACTGCTCTCAGACTGCGAAGGGAATGTAGCACTCACCGATAAGGACCCGCAGGAGGAAGCCACTGAAGCAGCCGAAAGGATCGCAGCTAATGGTTACCGCAGCATTGTGATCAATTCTGATCAAATGTCTTTCGGGCAGGGTTTCGCAAATGACCTGTCAAAACATCTCAACGCCTCTTGTTACCTGATTTCAGGATTCAATGCAGATCATTTGATCAAAGCCGTACATAATGAGCTGATTCTTTGATACAATAGTGAAAAAGGAAAGATAGCTTTATGAATGATATTCCAAAAATAAAAGAAATCCTTACAGAGCTGTGTTCCCTGCCAGGTGTTTCCGGTCATGAAACGCCGGTAGGTGACGCAATCAAAAATATTTGGGGCGAATATTCCGATGAGCTCTCAGTTTCGAGACTGGGGAATATATACGCATGCAAAAAAGCAAACATACCCTCGGACGGGTCTCACCGCAAAGTACTTTTCGCTACACACATGGACGCTGTCGGTATGATCGTGACGGAACTGGTCGACGAATTCATCCGCTTTGAAGAAATCGGAGGGTTGGATCCTCGGATTCTCCCCGGACAATTTGTCACGATACACACAAAATCCGGTTCCGTCAAAGGTCTGATTGTCATGCCCACAAAAACGCTTACCAAAGAAGACTACGGCACGAACCCAATCCCTTTGAAAGACTTGCTGATTGACACAGGGTATGAAGCGAATGAATTGAAAAAACTTGTCCGTCCCGGGGACGTGATTTCTTATGCCAACAAACCTGTTTGTATGCAGGATGAGACATTCTCAGGGCATACGCTGGATAACAGAGCATCTGTTACAGCTGTCGCAGTCTGCCTGCAGGAATTACAATCGATTCGCCATCAATGGGATGTGATTGCCGCTGCTACAGTTCTGGAAGAAGAAAGCATGGCCGGCGGTAAAACAGCTCCTGTTGACAATCGCCCGGACATCGCTGTAGCCATCGATGTAACTTTTGCCACCGGTCCCGGCTCCAAAGAATGGAACACCAGGGCACTGGGCAGCGGTCCCGCCCTTGGCTTCGGAATGAACATCCATCCCAAATTATATGAGCTGTGCAAAGAGATCTGTGAGCAAGAGCGAATCCCTTACACCACAGAATTCTCCCCGCGCATGACCGGGACCGATGCACGGGAATTACAGGTGGCTCTCAACGGCATTCCCACCATCGTCATCAGCATTCCGCTGCGCTATATGCACACCGCGAACGAACTTATCTCCATGAAAGATATCCGGAATGTCGGGCATTTGCTTGCCGCCTTTGTCCGCGCTCTGGATGACAACACGATGGATCGTCTGGCTTGGGAGGATTGAAAATGAACACATACAAAAATCTTCAGCTTCCGGTTCTGACTCATACCGATATCGACCTTCTGGAAGAACTTTCCAACGCCTGTGCAGTCTCCGGGAATGAACGGGAAGTTAGAAAAATCGTCAGACGCGAAATTGAACCGATTGCAGACAGCTTCGAGGTCGACGCGCTGGGCAATGTCATCGCGGTGAAAAAAGCCAAAACAGAAATCTTTACCCGTGTACTGATTTCCGCTCATATGGACGAGATCGGCTTCATGCTGGTCGATGAAGAAGACCCGGGCATTTTCCGCTTTAAAGCTGTTGGAGGGATCGATCCACGCCAAATGGCAGGAAAAGCCGTTTGGGTCGGTCCGGAACACATTCCCGGTGTCATCGGAGCCTGTCCGATCCATCTCACAACGCCGGAAGACCGCAAAAAAACCATCAAAGAGTCTGACCTGCGCATCGATATCGGCGCTGAAAATAAATCTGTCAAACCCGGCATGTTCGCATATTACGCGACGAAATTTTCCGAGATGGGCAGCTGCATCTGTGGCAAAGCACTGGACAACCGGTTCGGTGTGAATATTCTGATCCGCCTGTTCAAAGAATGCCCGGAGAACGTAGAATTGATCGCTGTCTTCACCGTCCAGGAAGAGGTCGGTATTCGCGGTGCAAGTGTTGCTGCCTGGGACCGGAAACCGGACCTGGCGATCGTCATCGACTGCACCCCCGCCATGGACCTGCCGCGCTGGGATGGAGAAGAAAGCTATATTTATAAATCAAGACTCGGAGAAGGGCCCGCGATCTATACACATGACGGCAGAACACTCAGCGATCCGCGCATCATCAATTATCTGGTCAGCACGGCTGAAGCGTATGGCATCCCATACCAGCGCAGACAGCCCATGCCCGGCGGAACGGATGCCGGAGCCATCCACATCACACAGGAAGGTATCCCGACCGTCTCCATGTCCGTCCCCGGACGTTATGCCCACAGCGCAGCGTCAATTGCCCGAAAATCAGACTGGCAGGCACAGCTGCAATTGCTTTATGCGGCACTAGCCAACCTTGATAAAAATCTTCTCATCCAACCAAGATAATTCACCATAAGGACTTCATATGAAAGAACTGCTTGAAAAACTTACATCTGCCTTCGGTCCCTCCGGCTATGAAAGCCATGTTCGAGACCTGATTCTGGAAACCATCAAAGATGACATCGACGAGTACCGCATCGACGCACTGGGGAACCTGATTACCCGAAAAGGTACACGAAAAGAAAACGGAAAACGAATCATGGTCTCCGCTCACATGGATGAAATCGGGCTGATGGTCACCCACATCGATGATCAGGGCTTTGCATATGTGACCAACCTTGGAGGAGTCCGCCCGCTGAACTGCATGTCCAACCGTGTGGTCTTCGCCGACGGTACCGAGGGGATGCTGTGTGCCCGCGACATGGAAGCCGGAAAGATCCCGACATTGGATAAATATTTCGTAGACACCGGTGCCTCTTCCAAAGAAGACTGCAAGGTAAAAATCGGTGATCCTGCCGTCTTCGTCGGTCGTTTTGTCGATATGGGCGACCGCTGGATGTCAAAGACCATGGATGACCGTATCGGCTGCCTGATCGCTATCGAAGCGCTGAAAGCGCTCAAGAATAGTCCGCACGAGGTCTGGTTTGTCTTCAGTGTACAGGAAGAGGTTGGCCTTCGCGGAGCGAAAACAGCAGCTTACAGCGTAGATCCGGAAATCGGCATTGCGCTGGATGTCACGCTCTGCAACGACACACCCGGTCTTGTGGAAAGGAACCTGAAGTTCGGAGCAGGTCCCTGCATCAAAGCCAAAGACGGCTCTCTGGTCGGCTCACCCTGGCTGAACAATGCGCTTTATGACGCGGCAGAAAGGGCAGGGATCCCTTATCAGATCGAAGTACTGCGGGAAGCCGGTACCGATGCCGGAGCTATCACTCTGACCCGTTCAGGGGTACCCAGCAACGCAATTTCCGTAGCCTGCCGTTACGTACATACACCATCCGAAATGGTAGATGTCCGCGACGTCAAACAGGCGATACAACTGCTGGTTGAATTTCTCTCTCATGAAATTCACACCAAATAATATTTAGCCGCATCGATCTTACAGAAGTTCTCACCGAAAAATTCAGATCAGTGAGAACTTCTTTTTTTTCTTCTGCCTGCACTATTTATGACTGGCAACCGGTTTCACACCGATTTTTTCAGCTGCCTCCGTAACATCTGACAGTCTGATTTCTCTGCCGCCATCAGCGAGTGCAATAGAAGCAGCTTCATTCAGTACGGTCTCAATTTCCGCACAGCTCAGGTCCCTGAAAAGGTCGGAAAGTCTGCCTTCTCCCAGTTCCGGTGATAGCTGTTTCCCTGCTGTATAGAGACGGATCAATTCTTTTCTGGTTTCCGCATCCGGATTGCCGATGTGATATTTCAGGTCAAAACGGCCGGCACGAATCAAAGCCGGATCAAGAGACTGGTAAGAATTAGTTGCCCCGATCACCAGTATGCCAGAGGATGGATTGAAACCATCCATCTCATTGAGCATCGTAGTGATAATGCGGTTATTTTCTTTGTCAATTCCGGTTCCGGCATAGTTCCGCCGTTCTCCGATGCTGTCGAACTCATCGATAAAGACAATACATGGACGATTGCGTCTGGCTTTGCTGAACAAAAGCTTGATTTTCATCGCCCCCATAGACATCAGAGCACTCTGAAAATCAGCACCTTTGGTAGCTATAAAGTTCACGCCACATTCCTCAGCCAGAGCCCGGGCGAAGAGTGTTTTCCCGTTTCCGGGAGGTCCTTCCAGAATAATACCCTTAATAGGGCGTATCCCTTTTTGAGCAGCCGCTTTGAGATCTTTCAGATAATTGACAACCAGCGTCATATCCCGTTTCACATTGTTCATTCCCGCAATACGATCAAATTTAATGCCCGTATGGTGTACAACACGGAATGTACTGCGGTACAAAGAAATCAACTTATATGCACCAAACACAAAAATACCGATGAAGATCAGGTTAAAAACAAGATCCAGATAATAGGTCAGGCTGTCATCTTCATTTGTATGGTCGGTGACCGAAACCTCTTTCAGCAATAATTGCTCCTTAAATCCGTCCCGATCCGGGTTATCGGTTCTGAACAGTTCATCGGAATCACGAGTTTTGAATACGAGCCTGTCTTTATAGATTTCAACTTTCGAAATCTGACCCGCTTCCAAGTCAGAAAGAAATGATGTGTAAGGAACAAGGTGACCTTTGTTGAAATCCCCAAATACCCAGACGAGACCTCCGATAATAAGAATCACCGTCAGAATCAATACAAATTTTTTCTTCATGAATAAACCCCATTATAGCAGTTTTCGCACAAATATCAGCAGCAGACCGGCCAGAACAAACACGACGGTCACCAATGCGCAATTCCGCGCAACGATCAGTCCGCCATGTTTGCTGACATCCATGAAATCATAAGGGTAGGCGCTGTCGGTACGTTCGATGATTTTTCCCTTTGCACCCATGATCAGCGCGTAAATCACATAGATCCAGGGAATGACCGTCCAGATCAGTGCCCAGCTGTATCTGAGTTCCTCTTTCTTTGCAAAAATCAGCCAATTCAGCAGACTCAGCAGCGGAACGACATAATGAACACAGTAATTGGAAAAGGAATGGAGCAGTTTGAATTCGCCGCTGTCTGAAGGAGCTTTTTTCAGGTGAGGAACAAGGACAAAATGAAAAATTCCGAAAGTCAGGAATATACACATGGTCACGCTGTAAAACCACAGTTCCGAGAAAACGATCTTTCCGAAATATCCGTCATATGTGCCCAGAATGCGCACAACAATGCGGATCAGGTAAAACATCGCCACCAGCAGATTGCTGAGATTCGTATAATAACGAAAAAAATCACGTCTGACCTCGCCCTGAATCCAACCGGAATGCATAACCATGCCGCAAGCTCCCACAAGCACAATAAGCACTTCCAAAATCACCTGTATCACCATATTCTCACCCTCGTACCTAAATCCAAATTCATTAATTCGCTGCGATATCCATTATCAGACATCCCGACTCCAACACCTGACACCTATATCCTATATCCTATCACCTAAGCCTTCATACACCTGTCAACCAATTTTTCAACATCAAAAGAACCGCCCGGATAACGCAGATCAGCCAAAAATTCGACATTTCCCTTGGGGCCCAGTAAGGGAGACTTAACAAGTCCTTTGCATTCATACCCGAATTCCATCGCAGCCTTTAGCACAGTCTCAAGCACACTTCGATGGACATTCGGATCACGAATTACACCGGCGCCTTTCGCTGCTTCATCTTTTCCGGCTTCAAACTGAGGTTTGATCAACGTTATAAATCGTCCCGATTCTCCCTGAAACCAGTTTCGGATCACCGGAAGCAGAATGCGAAGTGAAATGAATGAAGCATCACAAACTGCCAAATCAATTCTTTCGGGAAGAATTTGCACATTCCGAGCATTGGTTTTTTCCATAGAGATCACCCGCGGATCATTGCGCATCTTCCAGTGCAGGATTCCATAACCGACGTCGATTGCATAAACTTTTGATGCTCCGTGCTGCAGCAGGCAATCCGTGAATCCGCCTGTCGATGCTCCCACATCCGCACAAACTGCTCCGTTCACATCCATCAGATCAAATGCTTTCAATGCTCCAAGCAGTTTTTCTCCACCACGTGAAACAAATTGCGGACCGTTATCGATCGCGATTGCCACATCTTCAGTGAACTGCTGGGAAGGTTTGATTACCATATTTCCGTTGACCCGTACTTCACCCGCCATGATAAGTTTTTGAGCCAATGTCCGGCTTTCAACCAGCCCACGGTTTTGCATCATGATATCTAATCGTTCTTTTGCCATTTTTTCTCAACAATCTTTTTCAAAATAAACACTTGCAAAATTATATCATTTTTATCGTTTATCAAACCTCTAAACTGCATCATCCAAACAATGACAGAATGATTTCCGGACTTCTGAATCATACCCAAAATGAACCGGAAAAATCAAGGAAAAACGTCATGTTTTTCTCATTATTTAGCGTCATTTTTTCAGATAGTTATTAGAATTCTGTCTAAGGTTTAATAATTACCAACCAGTGAATGCAATTGATTTTTTGCTGTAACACAAACATCGGGCGTCAGCCCATTTCTAAAAGAAAGAAGGTACGGAAAATTTGAAGAAAACAGGGGCTGAAATTGTAATGGAATGTCTGCTGGAACAGAAGGTCAATACGGTCTTCGGTTATCCCGGCGGCACGATCCTCAATGTATATGATGCATTATATAAATATAAAGGCAAGATCAAACATTATCTGACCGCCCATGAACAGGGTGCAGCTCATGCAGCAGATGGATATGCACGCAGTACAGGGAAAGTAGGCGTTGCATTTGCCACATCCGGTCCGGGATCAACCAACCTGACGACCGGCATCGCGACCGCTTATATCGATTCCTCACCGATCGTGTTCATCACCTGTAACGTGTCGGAAAACCTGATTGGAAAGGATTCCTTCCAGGAAGTTGATATCACTGGCATTACACTCCCGATTACCAAGGCGAATTTTCTCGTCAGTGATGTAAACAAACTGGCGGACACCATCCGGGCAGCTTTCTCCATCGCACGCAGCGGACGTCCGGGGCCGGTTTTAATTGACATTCTGAAAAATGTAACAGCGGAAACTGCCGAATATACCTTCCTTCCCCGCAAAAAACATCGCGAAAGCGGGAAGCTGAAAGAACTGATCGACCGTTCCACCATTGACTTCGAAACACCGTCCATTGATGAAGGTGACATCAATAAACTGGTCGATATGATCAATGAATCAAAAAAGCCGCTGTTGATCTGCGGTGGTGGTGTTGTGAGAAGCCGCTGCGATAAAGAATTCTCAGAATTTGCGAACCTCATCGACTCCCCGACAGCTGTTACCGTTATGGGCGGCGGCGGCATCTGCGGACGCAATCCGCTTGTCACCGGCATGATCGGCATGCATGGCTCCATCGCATCCAACATGGCCTGTGATAACTGCGACCTGCTGATCGCTGTCGGCTGCCGCTTTTCCGACCGGGTGGCGCTGGATCCGAAGAATTTTGCCAAACAGGCAAAGATCGTCCATATCGACATTGACCGCTCTGAAATCAACAAAAATGTCAAGACGGATCATCACATCGTTGGCTATGCCAAGGATGTTCTCAAGATGCTGAATGCACGCCTGACACAGCAGGACCACAGCGACTGGAAAAAATTCGTCTTTTCCTACCCGACCGAAACCGAATATGCGGACGGCGGTTCCACACTGAACCCGAAGCAGATCCTCTCAGCGATCGCGCGCATCTGCCCTCAGGATACCATCGTCTCCACAGATGTCGGACAGCATCAGATGTGGGCAATCCAGCACTTCCACTTCGACTATTCCGGCCAACTGCTGACATCCGGCGGCTTCGGCACCATGGGCTTCGGCCTGGGTGCAGCTATCGGCGCCAAGGTCGGCAATCCCGACAAGTGCGTCATTCACATCACCGGTGACGGTTCCTTCCGCATGAACTGCAACGAGCTTTGTACGGAACAGTATTACAAACTCCCGATCATCACCTTTGTATTTGACAACCAGACACTCGGGATGGTACGCCAGTGGCAAAACCTGATCTATAACGGTGATTACTCGGAAACGACACTGGACAGGGGGCCGGATTTTGTCAAGCTTGCGGAAGCCTATGGCCTGCACGGACGCCGCGTCAACAACCAGGAAGACCTCTGCAAGGCAATCGAAGAAGCCCTGGCTTCCGGTGAAGGCTATGTGATCGACTGCATGATCGACATTGACGAAATGGTCCGTCCGATGGTCAAAGCCGGCGACCCGATCGTTCAATTCCTTTTGGATTAGGAGGACAGCATGGAAAGAAACGAAAACGCGAAACTACAAACCCTGGCTGTCCTGGTCGACAATGAATCCGGTGTTCTCTCCCAGGTTTCCCGGATGTTCTCCCGCAAAGGCTACAACATCGAATCACTCGTGGTCGGCACGACGGAAAACCCGCGGGTATCTCGTATCACTATCGACGTTCTTGCCGATGAACAGCAGATCACGCTGCTCGGCAACCAGCTGCGCAAACTGCTGCCGGTCCATTCCGTCAAGCGCCTGACGCCGGAAACCTCCATCCAGCGGGAACTGATGCTCATCAAAGTTCATACCAAAGACGGAACCCAGCGCAATGAAGTGATTCAGCTGGCAAACGTATTCCGTGCCCAGATCATCGATGTTTCCATCGAAACACTGACCCTCGCAGTCATCGGCGATACCGATAAAATTTCGGCTATCGAAAAAATTCTGAAAGAATTCCATG
>CAYWGX010000012.1:0-26255 GCA_964457635.1 uncultured Leptolinea sp. | reverse complement strand
TTCGATGCGCCGGGCAACCGGCCCCTTAGGCACAATATAACGTTTTTTCAGAAAAACTCAAGAGAAATTGTCGTTTGGCACATTACCTGCACAATAAATATTATATTTTGTGCAGAAAGGATCAGTCTATGAATCTTGGATGGATCTGCGGTTTCTTTGTAGGGATCCTCGGCATCATCAGCCACTTCACTTATATTCACATGGCATCTGAATATAACTACTGGCTGCTGGTGATCGGATTCTTTCTCGTGAGCCTCAGCGGTCCCCGCCGGTTTTGAACAGCTGCAGCGGATGCTGAGTGCCCTTTGAGGACACAGCAAAGAATAATTTATCTGGTATGAACTATCCGGAAAAGACTTGACGGATCGGTTTTTGATTTAAAATTAAGTAACTACTCAGCAGAAGGGACAGTCCCCTCCGGCTCAATTCTGAGCTGCCGGGTACAGTCCCTGCCCGGGTACTAAACAATTACGAAACAAAGGAGAAATGTTTTATGGTAAGCGAAATTAAAGTTGACGGCATGCACTGCCCGCATTGTGTGATGAGAGTGAAGAAGGCTTCCGAAGCGGTTGAAAACGTCAGTTCCGCGGATGTAAACCTGGAAACAGGCAAAGCCACCATCACCCATGAAAACGCCGATATGAACGCTGTCATCAGCGCCATCAACGCGCTGGGATTCACCGCATCACAAATCTGATCGCAGGAAAAAAACAGGCCGGGGGAAATATGTCAGAACGTTACATCATCGTCGTAAAAAAGGTCCCGAATGAGGATTTCACGCCATTGGAACCGGAATTTAAACTGGTCTACCTTGATTCCCTTTCCGACACGGAGCGGGACAGCCTTTATGCGGACATACTTCCCAACACGGAAGGGATCATCGCCACCGGTCCGGTCAATTCCGAACTGATCGCCAAGGCACTGAAGCTGAAGGTGATCATGGTCAACGGTGCCGGTTATGACGACATCGACGTCCGGGCAGCCTCCGCACTGCAGATCCCGGTCTATAACATTCCCGATACCACCGCTGCGGCCACTGCCGAACTGGCTTTCACGCTGATGCTGAGTGCCGCCCGCCGGGTCAGTGAACTGAACTACCGGATGCGCACCGACAGCCGAAATCTGCAGAACTACTTCGCGATCGGGAAAAATCCCGGCATCTCGCTGCACGGGAAAACGCTGGGGATCATCGGGATGGGCAACATCGGCTCCCGGCTGGCAAAGCTCGCCTCGACCGCGCTGAACATGAAGATCGTTTACACACAGCGGCGCCAGCTGCCCATCGGGTTGGAACAGTCCCGGCGTTTTCTTTATTTCCATGACCTGCTGGCGGTTTCCGATGTCGTCTCCATCAACTGCCCGCTGACGGAAGAGACCCGCGGGATGTTTAACGAAAAAGCATTTCTGCGCATGAAATCCGGGGCGATTTTGATCAATACCGCCCGCGGTGAGATCGTCGATCAAAAACAGCTGGTTCGTTTCCTGAAGACCGGGAAGCTCTTCGCAGCCGGGCTGGATGTGTTCCCGAACAACAGCGAAGTGGAGCCAGAACTCTTTGACCTGCCCAATGTGGTCATGACGCCGCACATCGGCTCCAACACCAATGAGACGCGACGGGAGATGAGCGAGCGCATCGTCTCCATCGTCAAGGCTGTCTGTGATGACGAGGCCGTCCTGAAAGGGAACCTGGTCAACGCGGAAAGCCTGAAGGCCCGCAAGAGCTGAGATGCGGCAGGTCTTCAGCATACTGCTCCTGCTTCTGCTTGTCATCAGCGGGGCAGCCTGTGCACAATCCGATGACATCACGACAATGGGGATCGTCTCCCCATTGTTTTATCTGGAGAATGCTTTCCGGGAGGAGGTCCTCACCGCATCCGGGGAGCGGCTCACCGTCGAAGTCAGCAGTATCGCTGCTGAAGCGGAACAGGTCCTGATCCGCTTTTTCGTTTCCGACCTGAGCGAAGAGTGGCGGGAGAAAGTCACCGACGAATACCGGCTGTACGGTTCGTACCTGCCGGCAGCAGAGCTGGTCACGGATGACGGCAGATTTCTTACTCCTTCCTCTGCTTCCCGCTACAGCCTGCTGGAATTCAACGACCGACTGATCCTGGGCGGGCTGATGGTTTTTCCCTCCGGGGTACCCCTTCAGGCTTTTTATCTCAATTTCAATCAGCTGCCCTTTGATACGCAGCCGCTTGCGGAGGGTTTCACCAAAGCCATACTCCTCAGTTCGGCTTCGGCTGCCTTCAGCAGTTCGGGAGACAGGCTCCGAGACCGGCATGACGGTCTTGAATTTACCCTGACCGCCACAGCTCAAACCGTTGTTAATTCCATGCTGCAGCCGGCTGTCCGCATGGAACGGAGCGATGAGATCCTCTCAAAATTCGGCTGGATCACCATCAGCGACACGGGAGACGGGAAACGCTTTGCCGTCACCCGGGGGAACCTTTACGGCTTCAACCTGGCCGATGACAGTGAATACGCCCCCGCCCATGCCTACGTTTTCTCTCCCGTTACCGGTGAGGCTCCGCTGAGCATTTCCATGGACCACGCTTATATCGTCCGCTCATTCGACCCGGCACAGAAAGCCGTGATCCGGCTTGATAGAGATACAGAAAGCGAACTGCTGCAGGATGAAGATTTTCACCTGAAGGTCACCCGGGTGGAAACGGTACCGGAAGAAGACCGTATCCGTCTGAGTATTGGCAGCGAAGGCCCAGAGATCGCCGACATCTCCTTCAAATTCAGCGGACTCATCGGTGCCCGTCAGCCGGCAGTGACCTGCGGCATAGACCCGGACAGTGAAGAATTCGCCTGCGACATGATCTTTGAAGATATCTCCTTCCCGCTGAAGGTGCTGGAGCTTGAAATCGATGCCATCGAATACCGCAAAGATGGCCCCTGGACACTGCTCTGGACGCCGGTTCCCATGACGGAAAAACCGAGAGGATCCGGCACCACTCAGCCAATCGATTTTCCCTACACCAGCCGCTACCCGCTGGAAAAGGAACAGCCCGGAGAAGTTCAGAGCATACTGGACAGCCTCGCGCAGTGCAGCATGGAGCTGCTGAAGACACCCGGATGGATCCGTGAAAGCTATGAACTGGATTACCGGTTCAGCGATGATTCTGACCGCGATCTGATCGGTACGGATCAGTTCAGCGGTTATCTGACCCATTACATCACGGAAACCTGGTACCATGTAGGCAAAGATTCACAGATACACGAAATTTTGAGCGTGATCCGGCATCCGGAGAGCGGTGATATCATCTCGGCACAACTGCAGCGGCAGGACAGCTCCCTGGACCTGATCCATGCGTTTTTCACCCGGACCAACCAGGCAGCGGACCTCAGCTTCAGCTGTTTTGCGGAATTCCGCGAAACTGCCGAATCCTCGGCTGTATTCCTTTCCCGAGAAGATTGCGGAGAAGAGGGAACAGACATCTGCCTGAATTTCGTACAATCTCTGAGTGGGCAGGTCAATGACGTCAACAGCCAGCACACCACGTACCGGCTTGACCCGGAAGACAGGTCCATCCGGGAGGAAACGATCCGTTACGAACGAATCGCCCTGACCCTGACAAAAACAACACTCGCGCTCGGAAAGGCAGACTCCCTGCCGGGTGAGCTGCTCTCACTGATGGAGTCGATCAAATGAGTGTCTGTTCTGTCTCCTATAATTTTCCACCGGGATTTCTGTGGGGGCTCAGTATGCCGGAGGCCTTTGCAAAGGACCGGGGGAACAGTCCGCTGCTTTATCAGCTGCGGGAGAATGACATCCGCAGCCTCACTATCACACTGAATTGGGCTGACTTTGAACCGCTGAAAAATAATTATGAAGAATCTCTGATCGAAACCGTCCGCACGCTGCTTTCGCGTATCCGTACACAGAACATGGAAGCCATCATCATCCTGAATATGGCATCCGTCCCGCAGTGGCAGAACCTGGAGCACGACAGGCACAAGGATTATTTCGGCGCGGAGAAGTTCAATTTTGCCACCCATCTCGCCAACGCATTTGTTCCCTACACGCACTATTTCGGGTTGTGCTGTTCGGAAACTGCCTATTCCTCCGGGAAAGAGATGAAGGCCGAAATGGAAACACAAAATTCTGTCAGGGATTATATACGCTCGTTATCCGAGTCGGCAAAGGTCGGCACAGTGCTGCTCTCTCCATCCTTCGGGAAAACCGGCAGCTTAATCAGAGGTCTGTTTCAATCGATCGGAACGAATCCGCTGAAAGGGTCAGCCGCGGATTTTCTCGGCATCAGCACAGATGCAGCTGCCTACGCCGGCGTACAGAACATCTTCGGAGAAGAGCGCAAACCGCTGGTCATCCTCTCCGACCGGCTGCATACCGATTCCCCACAGGAGCGGACCAATGCTCTGATCGACAAGATATACGAATTTTGGCAGTTTTATCAGAAAGGCTGGCCGATCCTCGGATATTATTCCGATTTGAATCTGAATGATGATCCGGAAGCAGCGGGGTTCTTTTCGGAAATCTGCAGAGGGAACGCACTGGGACTTTCCAGCGATGACGAAAGGCTTTCCGAGAAGTGGGTCAGGTTTTTGAAGGACTGAAGAGACAGGAGATAGGAGATAGGAGATAGATTTCAGGGGGCGGGGGCCAGCAGTCAGGGGCCAGAGGTTAGCAGTAAGGGACCGGAAACCTGGCGATATCTGATCTCTAACTCTGATTTCTTATTTCTGATTTCTGATTTTCCTACGTTCTGTTATCGTAGTAGAGATGGAAGATGCGGTTGTAAAGGCCCAGCAGGACTTTTTTCACCGGGGGAAAGTCCGCAATGGTCTTTTTCTTTGCTTCCGGTTGTTCGGACGTCTTCAGTGAACTGTCAAGCGTGTTGCTCATGTTCATGGCACAGGGAGTTTCGGTCATCAGGCGCAGATATCCCTTTTCATTGATCCGCGTATCCAGCTGACGAACCTGCCCCATGGGCCGATCCATGCGGAAGGGGAGGAACTCCTGCAGACGGTTCTTATAAGCCGTAAACTGCCAGTGAGAGGCGCCGACCATGGCCTGCACACCGTGATAGGTCAGGCGGTGGTCCGTTGTCTGAGCATAATGTGCCGCAATTTCTTCTTCCGACTGCCCAAGGCTCAGGTCAAACTCCCGAAACACTTCAAAGGGGATCAGATCGCCCTGCTCATGGGTCACCTCAGCATCGGAATCAGCCCACTCCAGCGTAGCGCTATAAAGCTCGGTATTGGTGCGGAAAGGCCGGGCCGTGACCATGCCGACGTTGGGATAAGTCTCAAGGATTTTCAAGGATTTCGCGAGCCAGTCCGGCGTGAAAAGACAGTCATTGTCGGTATAGGCAATGATCTCCCCGGGAGCACCGTCAAAGATGATGTTCCAGGCACCGCCCTTGCCCAGGTTCTTTTCCGAAAGGAACAGATACTGGATACGCCCCTCAGCCTGCTCTTTCAGAAGGAACTGCCTGATCTCATCGCAGCTGCCGTTATCGAAAACAAGCACATCAAAGGGTTCATCCAGCTTCGTCTGATAGATCGCGTTCAGACAAGCTTTGAGGACGCCATCCATTTCGGAATAAAAGCCGCTCAGGAAGGGAATGTAATTCAACACCGCCACGGTAACACGGGCCGGCTTCGCCACATCTTTTACGAATTTCGCGGGATTTTGTCCGATCCTTGTCATGATTTGCTCCTGTTTCTGAACTCAGCATAGGCTTTTTTGGGATGGAAGAGGGCAAATGCCGCATCGCCGAGCGTCTTCGATTTCAGCGTGACCAGCGGGAAGATCTCCATTTCCCGCAGCAGCTTCTTTTTGTTCATGGGAGCCCGATGCAGATTTCCCTCCGCATCCAGCTCATAATCACAGTCCAGCAGGGTGAAAATCGTGCGCTTTCCGCCGGCAGCCCTGACATTTTCTGCCGATTCCGGCTGACGGTAATGGGGCAGACCGTTCGGAAGGTGGGCGTAATCATGATCCTGATGGATGATGTTGATAGCTTTGGAGCAGTTGATGAGCTTCCAGCCCTTTACCCGGGCTTCATAAAACATCCAGTTATCCCAGCCGCTGCGGCCGATTGCGAAGGGCGGAATAGAGGCAAATATCTCACGCGGATATACGAAATAATCGCTGCCGCCGGCAGGGTGCCTGCGGCCGCGGGTCGCCAGATCTTTATCAAATTCCGCTTCCCAACCCTGCGGGAATTCCAGATCGACCTGAACATCCAGGTCCCAGCGCTGTCCGACCAGCAGGAACTGTTTTTCCTGAGCCAGGAGCTTTTGTGATGTCTCCACAAAATCCCGTTTCAGGATAATATCCGCATTGACATAAGCCAGCAGGGGAGAATCCGAGTTTTCTCTTGCTATACGAAATATATCATCCAACATCGGAGTCCCGGAAACATTGCGCTTCACCTCCCGGATATGACGCACGCCGAGGGCTTTCGCATTCTCTTCCACACCCGGGTCATCCCCGATCAGCAGGACATCTACATCGTCCACCAGAGCTTTCCAGGAGCGGATGGCATTGCGCTGGATCAGGGCGATATGCTCCCTGTCAAAACCTTTCGGCGTGATAAAAATCGTGATCAGGCTCATCCAGTCCTTCCTGTCTCAGCTTCTGGCATCGATGGTCTTCATTTCCTTGGCATGGGAAGACGCGTTGATCATCTCAAGCTCAGGGTTTTCGCGGATCACCTGCAGCACGTCCAGCCAGGAGGCAATTTTCGGCGATTCGAGTTTGTCAAACAGGGCCTGCATCATGGCATAATCTTCTGGTGTATCGACCGTCCAGCGGTGCATGCCGTAATCTTCCGGGTTGTCCAGGATCGCCACCTTACAGCGCCCAGGAGTATCGTAAAACCAGGGCATCACGTGCTCCCGTTCGAATTTTTCTTCCGCTTTTTCCCAGGCCTGTGTCAGCATGTCCATCGAAACGATCTCTGCATCCAGGCCGATTGGGTAAGTCCGATGCCAGGGAGGCGGCAGACGGTTGGCGGCAAAATCAGCCTGTTCCTTTTGATAAAAAGCAAAAAGCTGATCGATCAGCTCGGGATCGATCAACGGGCAGTCGGCTGTGACACGGATGATCACATCAGCTCCGGCAGATTTGGCCGCCTGATAATAGCGGTCCAGCACGTCAAACTGGGAGCCCCTGTACACGGAGACATCCATCGCATGGCACCACTGTTCGATCGGATCATCGGCAGCATCCGAGGTAGTCGCCACCATGCAGCTGTCGATGACTTTGGAATGCTCAGCCCTTGTGATCACCCATTCCAGCATGGGTCTGCCGCCCAGTGGCAGCAGCACCTTCCCGGGGAGCCGGCTTGATTGCATCCGCGCCTGTATGATCAGTACTGTTTTCATAAACCGCAAGCCTTTCTGTATGCGAGATGGATCTTCTGTTTGTTTTTATTCCAGTCCGCTTTTTCTTCAATCAGAGCACGTGCAGCGCCCGCATATTTGCGGATCTGCTCAGGGTTCCGGGCACAGAAAAGCATCTTTTCTGAGAGCACCCGAATGTCCCGGGTGGGGAACAGCATTCCGTTGACGCTATCCGTCACCCACTCCAGATTTCCCGGGATGGAGGACATCAGGACCGGGATCCCGGTGCCCATGGCTTCCAGCAGGGAAACGGAAGAGCCGTCCACGATGGAAGCGCTGACATAAAGATCGCAGGAACGATAATAGTCCACCAGCATATCGTTGGGCTGTCTGCCCGGGAAGCTGATTTTGTTTCCATCGGGATCATTGGCCGCGATCTCCTTGAGCAGCTGCATCTGAGAGCCGTCACCCAGCAGGATCAGGCGCATGCGCGGTTCCGCCTTCACCGCTGACAGGAACGCACGAACGACTGTTTCCACATCATAATTGGGCTCCATGGTCCGCAGGGAAAGGATCAGGAAATCTCCGCCACCGGAAATCTGCCCCCGCAGCTGACCGGCAGCGGGAGAGAAGCGCTCCACATCGATACCCCAGGGGAAGATCGTCGCTTTTGACCGATCATAGCCCAGGTCTGCAGCGGTTTCCAATTCCATGTAACAGTCGCCAAGGAACCAGTCCGCCTGTGAAAGGGCGAATTGAGCCCGCTCCCGGGCACCGGGAAGGGTCTCGATCTCCCGGCCCAGGTCAAAGCCCCAGGACATAGCCGTGTGGGGATGGACGCCGGCTTTTGCCGCGATCCAGGAACAATCCGTCAGCGGTCCGCTGTGGACCACATCCGGCCCCAGCTGTTCAAATACGACACGAAAGGCGGCGATGGCTGCCTGTGCATTTCTTTCAAGATCGAAAGGTTCTTTTCCGAAAGCCCAGTCCACCGTATGCACACCTTCCGGCAGGGCTCGGCTTTCATAAACGTTACGGGTCTCCAGCCGCATGTACCAGACGTCATCTCCGTTTTCGCGGATTGCCTTGAGAAAACGAAAATCGTGAGGGGTATAGTCCCGGGTGAAATATAAGACTTTCATAATTATGCCACCAGATCTGTCCAGCACAGTTCAACGCCGAATTTGAGATCCTTCGCGGCTTTCGTGCCGAGGACCGCGCTGATCTCATTGGGGAGAATGGCGCCCTTCACAGCCGGACGCAGCACATCGATCATATCCCGCGTGATTGTCTCTCCGGCTTTGATGTCCCGGGCAGCCCGCAGGCAGCGGCGCTGGATGACGCAGGTTTCCTGTTCATTCCCGGCGATAAACTTTTCCCGGGAGCCTAACGCGGCTTCCAGCTGACGGGTGTTGATGACCATCTCTTCCCAGCTCTTCGGATTCATGGCAAATTTGTGATCCGGTCCGACACGGTTATTGTCGTCGGTAAAGTGTTTCTCGATGACCCGGGCACCCAGTGCAACCGCACCGAGGACCGTCGCATGCCCGGCGGTATGATCGGACAGGCCGAGGATCAGCTCCGGCCAAATGGTATGATAGGTTTCCAAAACCCGCAGATGGATGTGTTTGAAATTCTCCACGTCCGCGGTATAGTTGGTGTTACACTGCATCAGCACCAGTTCCGGATTGATGGGCAGGATGGTATCGACGGCCCGCTGCACATCCGCAAGGGTCGAAGCTCCTGTAGCCAGCAGCACCGGTTTGTGCTTCCCGGCGATCCGCTCCAGGGACTCCAGCCAGTCGATATCACCGGAACCGATTTTGTAAACGTTGATAAATTGATCCAGCCAGTCGATGGATTCAAAATCATAGGGCGCGGAGAAATATTCGATCCCTTCCTTATCGCAGCATTCCTTCAGTTCGGAAGACCAGCGGTCGGGAACGGAAGCATCCTGATAGACTTCGAAGACAGATTTTTTCCATTTGGACTGATGGCTCTGCTGGCCGCCCATGGACCTGAAGCCATAATCTGAAACGATTTTGGCTGCTTTGAAATTCTGAAACTTTGCCGCATCCGCACCGCTTTCCTTCGCGATATGGATGAGCATCTTTGCGCGTTCCAGGTCACCGTCATGATTGGCAGCGATATCCGCTACAAAATAAGTCGGGTGATCATAACCAATAACAGATTTACCGATCCTGATTTCCATCTTCATTCCTTTCCTGAGGTGAGCAAACGGCCCCGCGGATTTGTTTCCTGAGTCCGGCTTGTGTATCCATGGAAAACCGGTCCAGACATTCCTGCTGTCCGGGAAGTCCATGACCCAACAGTGCCTGAAGTTTCTCTGTGTTCATGATGAGATTGGGAGAGCGACGTGCTGCCAGCCCGCCGGCTTTCCAGGAGACCGGACGAACCAGCCCCGGATCAAAGCCGAACTTTTCCGCAACGGAAACACCGAAGGAATATTTGCTCTGATGCTCAGCACTGAAAACGTGATAAATCCCGCATGCATTGAGGCTGATCATTTCATCGAGGATATCCGCCAGCGAATGGACATACAGCGTGTTGAAAAAGACATCGCTGAAACCGTTGACCGGATTGCCGGCAGCCAGGTTATTATAAAAAAACTCGACTAGGCTGCGGCTGCCGCCGGTGCTCCAGCCGTAAAAATTCACACGGGGGACCAATGCCTCCGGATCACTTTCCAGAACATTGATCTCCCCCTGCAGTTTTGTCTCCGCATAACGGCTGATGGGATTCGGAGCGTCTCCTTCCCTGTAGCCGCTCTTACCGCAGTCCTCACCGTCAAACACGGCATCTGTTGAGATATGAACAAATTTTATCCCGCGTTCCCGTGCCGCGTGAGCCAGTCTTCCGGGATAAATGCTGTTGATGGCTGCCGCCTTTTCCGGCTGCTTCTCACATTCGTCGATGTTCGCCAATGCCGCACAATGCAGGACCACATCCGGCTGATAGCGATCGAGCATTTCTCCCGGATCTTCACACAGCAGGTCAGAGGATGCTGTCACAAAAGGCACACCGTGAAGCTTTGTCCGATTGGTGAGACCGATGAGCTGATACTTCTGATGAAAAAAAGTGCAGAAGTTCAGTCCCAGCAATCCCGAGGCACCGGTGACCAGCAGGCGTTTCAAGTTATTTACCCTGTTCGTATGCTTCCTGGAAGGGACGGATCATTTTCTTCACACCGTCCAGATCCAGCCATTCGGTGTTGGTATTGGAGGCATAACGGAAGCCGTCCGGGAGCTTTTTCCCGATTTTTTCCCATTCCTTGCCGAACCAGAGCGTGCCGGTAGGCTGAACCACAAACATATCATCCAGTTCAACGGATGAGCGGGCTTCATCCTCAGAAACCAGCACTTCATGGAGCTTTTCACCCGGGCGGATGCCGGAGTAAACGATCTCACATTCCGGAGCGATGGCCGCTCCAAGGTCCTTCACAGACATGGAGGGGATTTTCGGGACGAACACCTCACCGCCATGCATCTGCTCAATGCAGCGGATCACGAAGCGCACACCCTGCTCCAGGGAGATCCAGAAACGGGTCATGCGTTCGTCGGTGACAGTCAGTTTTCCGGTTTTGCGCTGCTGCAGGAACACCGGCACCACAGAACCGCGGCTGCCGACCACGTTGCCATAGCGTGTGCAGCTGAAGCGGGTGTCATGGGCGCCCGCATAGGAATTGCTCTGGATAAACAGTTTTTCCGCACCGAGCTTTGTCACCCCGTACAGGTTCACAGGGTTCACTGCTTTGTCGGTGCTGATGGCCAGAACCTTCTTCACACCGCAATCCAGTGCCGCATCGATCACGTTCTGACTGCCCAGGATGTTGGTCTTGATGGCTTCAAAGGGATTGTATTCACAGGCAGGCACCTGTTTCAGCGCTGCCGCATGGACAACGATATCGACATTCTTGAATGCCCGCTTCAAGCGGTCCAGGTCGCGGATGTCGCCGATGAAGTAACGGAGAGAAGGGTCATCAAATCCGTTAATGCGCATTTCATGCTGTTTCAATTCATCCCGGCTGAAGACGATAATTTTTGACGGGTGATATTCATTCAGCATGATCTCGATAAACTTCTTGCCAAACGAACCGGTCCCGCCGGTCACCAATACGACCTTATCATTCCAATTCATACTTTTCCTGAACCTTTCAATTCTGCTTTTTCATAATGATCATCGGATACTGTCCATATTCGCCATAGTATTCCGGACGGCTTTCTTCTTTGGCAAACAATCGCCGCAATGCGATTTTACCATAAGGCGGATGAATCAGGGCGCGAAGCCAGCGGACACTGACACTGCGCCAGCAGCGGATCTCAATTTTCAACCTCCCGTCACCAAGGTCTGAAAGCTCTCTGCGGATCCACTCCGCATCCATTTTCTTCACAAAGGTGCCGGTCGCCTTTTGCTGAACCGGCTTTTGGTCTTGCTTCGCGGGCCTGCTCTCTTTACCCCGCAGACGGGCGATAAAATGCCCAATCCGTTCAGCCATTTCCACCCGGCTCTGCCATTTTTTCATCATTTCGGATTCCGTCCAGCCGTTCACCACCACCGCGGTTTTCCCTTTATCCAAAACCCGCCAGGTTTCCTGCCAGGCTTTTTTCTGATCGACAAGGTCCATATGGTGGAAGGTGTGCAGGGAGACCATCCCGTCCATACACTCAGCTTTGAAGGGCAGATTCGCCGCATCACAGACCACAAAGAAGCCTTTGTCAGCGATGCGCTTGCGGGCTTCCTTCAGTGCTGTAAGGGAGATATCCGCACAGACCCGCCTTTCATATTTTTCGGAATATGTCATATACTCCTTATACTGGATCGGACCGCAGCCCACATCCAGCAGATACTTTCCGCCAGAGGCAAAATAAGGCGTGATCCGCAGATGGCATTTGTGGATATATTCTGCAGAAACCGGCCGCAGGTCTTCATAACGGGCGTTCTGATAATAGCCGGAGCTTTCCCGGCTCCAGCCGATCTCATCGTAGAATTCGCGAACCTTTTGTTTGCTGTCCTGACTCATTGCAGTCCTTTTTCACTGAAGATCTCGTTCCAATCCAGCGGTTTCCCGATCATATATTCAAAAGAGCGGCTGAATTCGGCCTGTCCCTGTTCGCTCAGCACATAGGACATCGGACGTTTTTCATAATCGTCCCACATTTTCACCAGATGCCAGGGGAAGGGGCGGGCATATTCAAAGAAGAATGCATAGGCATACTGCCATGCCAGCTTCACCTGATCTTCGGTGAGCACCGCAGAAGCCGGATTGTCAAGGATGCTGCCGATCATGCGGTAATAGCTCACCCAGCTTTCCGGATCCATGGTGAACCCGCGTCCGCGATAGTGCGTCTGACCGCTGACGATCACGGGGACACCGGCCATCGGCATTTCCAGCCCCATCGTCGTCGTATAAACCAGGCCAACCGTGGCAATATCCACCAGGTCGTAAGAGTTGACTTTATCCGTCGGCTTGATGAGATGAATATGGGAAGGCAGCATCGGCATCAGGCGGGTCACCACATCCACCATGGACTGCCCATGGGTCAGGGTCTCCCCCGGATGGACCCGGATGATCAGCTGCGCATCCTTCCGTTCGGCGAAGTACTGCACCGTGCGTTCGATCCATTCCGCCATGTTCTTTGAGAAGGTCTGCCGCCCAAGGGTCAGACTGTCCCCCAGCACATTGGTCGCCAGGAACACGATCGGGCGGTCATCCAGCCGCAGCTCACTGCGGATCTTTTCAGAGCCGACTTTTTCGGTTCCCTGCCATCTTCTGGTGAAATTGCCCCACAGATCCGCCCGCTGGCGTGCGGAAAGCATGTTCCGCATTTTCTCGAAGGCTTCATCATCCAGCGGCAGGTTCTTGCGGGCTTCCCACAGGTCATCAGTCTCCTGGCGCATCACCTCACGATTCTGGGCGATCCAGATGCGCTTGCGCTGTTCCCCGAATTCGTAGGTGGTCACTGGGATCTGCAGCCATTTGGCAATGCGGTATAAAACGCCCATTTCCTGGATAGTACCGTTGGGGACGATCACATAATCCGGCTTATTTTCCAGCAGCCAGTTATAAACCATCCGGGCAAAATATTCATTGGCATTGATACGCATCTTATAGAGCGGATCTTCTTCGGAAAAATCTTCCACCTGAAGGGTGTACTGCGTGTCATAGGCACTGACATCCTTCACGATCTGCATGATCTCGTCAGGAAGCTTTTTATAGGAAGGATGGAGCGGCAGGAAGGAAACGATGTTCATATATTTTCCCGCGTCCTCCAGCACCTTTTTGGTGTAGATATCCTGCCGGCGCAGGTCAAACTTGTTCAGGGGCTTCTGCCAGTCCGAATAAGGGAGATAGCCGAAGGTCACATCGTGTCCCAAGGCACTGATGTATAAAGCAACCGTTGCCGCGTGTTCGATCCAGTAATGAAGAGAGGCAAAGACAAACACCTTCTTCGGTTCGTCACATGTTTTCTTCCCGGCTTCAATATCTTTCAGCATTTGAGGAAGGTTCGCTTGAATATTTTTCAGTGAATACCGGGTAAAGGGCTGATTTTTTTTCTTCAACTCATAATAAAACTCTGCTGTCAGCGGAATTTCGCCTAAAATATTTCTGATTGCTTCTTTATAATTAGGCATAAACTACTCCCCCTTTGATTCAATTTCCCAATTCAGGCGAGGTCGAATCAAGCCGGTTCGAGGTTCGGGCCATTGTGTACCGGGAGCACCTGTCCCATTGACATTGAACACAATAGCCTGCTCGTCATGAAAATAAGTTCTTATCTTGAAAATGCTGGCATTCACGCCAATCACGAATCTTCCTTCGTTCAGAAAATCGCCCGGTATCGTGCAGCGGCTGGTATAACGGCCCGCTTTTCGGGTACTGAATTTCTCAAATTTTTCCGGGTCATCCACATCAAATGAGGTCAGGATAAACTCGCCCCGGGTGCTGATGATGTAAAACCCGACCCGCAGCCCGGTGATATCTTCATCCAGCGAATAATCGAACTCCACATGGAATTTTTCCGTTGAGCGGACCGTGTCCGAAACAATTCCGGCATCGGAAAGCACACGGATCCGGATCGGATGGAAAGGAGCGGGATTCTTTTCAAATTCATCTTCTTTCCATTCACGCTGTCCCTCCTGGGAAAAGCCCTGGGAAAGATAATAATCGACCGCATCAGCCGTCGGACCCTGCATCACGACTCTGCCCCGTTCCAATACAACGGTCTGTTCCGTCAGACGCATGATGGCAGACATGTTATGGCTCACAAAAAGCACGGTCCGGCCCTGGCTGGCAACATCGCTCATCTTGCCCAAACACTTACGCTGGAATTCCGCATCACCTACTGCCAATACTTCATCCACAACGAGAATTTCCGGATCCAGGTGAGCTGCCACGGCAAAGGCAAGGCGCAGATACATACCGCTGGAATAACGCTTTACCGGTGTATCCACGAATTTTTCGACTTCGGAAAAGGCGATGATCTCATCCATTTTCTTTTCAATCTCAGAGCGCTTCATCCCAAGAATCGCACCATTCAGGAAAATGTTTTCCCGACCGGTCAATTCCGGGTGGAAACCTGTTCCTACCTCAAGCAGAGACCCGACCCGTCCATGGATCAGTGCACTGCCTTCCGTCGGCTCGGTCACCCGGGAGAGAATCTTCAGCAGTGTGCTTTTCCCAGCGCCATTACGCCCGATAATGCCGATAGCCTTTCCCTCTTCCACATTGAAGCTGACATCCTTCAGTGCCCAGAATGAATTTTCTTCATTCATTTTTGCATGCAGACGGCTTTTTGGGTTATGTAATACACCGGCCAGAGTCTCACGCAGGGTATTATACTGTCTGGCAGACATACCGATTCGATAGCGTTTTCCGATTTGATTTACTTCAACTGAATACTTTGCCACAGAAACCTCTCTAAATCAAGTCGGCGAACTGCTTTTCCATATGCCGGAAGTAGAATAAACCGCCAAACAGAATGATCAGGGAAATCAGCAGACTGAAAATCATGCTTTGGATCGGGATCTCCGTATAAACACCCAAAAAAGCGGAGCGAAATCCGTTCACAACCCCCACCATCGGGTTCAGGTTATAAATAAACTGCCACTTTGGATCGGATATCAAAGAGGATCCGTAGGCGATCGGGGTGATATACATCCAGATTTGACTGACAAAAGGTACCACGATGCCAACATCCCGGTATAAAACATCCATCGCTGAAAACCACAAACTGACCCCAAAGGACGTGAGAATGGTCAGCAGCAGATAATAAGGGATCAGCAGGATATAAATATTCACATGATAGCCGTAGATGATCATCATGATGATCAGGATCGGCAGGGCGACAAAGAAATCCACCAGGCTGGCCAGAATGCTGGAGAGCGGCAGGATCACACGGGGAAAATAAATTTTCGTGATCATGTTCCGGTTCGCCACCAGGGATTTACTGGCATTGCGCATGGAATTCTCAAACAGCTGCCAGGGCATCAGACCGGCAAGAGAAAAGAGCGGGTAAGGGATCCCATCGGAGGGAACCTTCGCAAGACCGCCAAAGAAGACAGAAAACACGACCATCGTCATCACAGGCTGGATCACCGCCCAGGCAACACCCAGAATGGTCTGCTTATAACGGACCTTCAGGTCGCGCCATGTCAGGAAAAATATTAATTCACGGTACATGATCAATTCTTTAAAATTGACCATTTTCCAGCCCTTTGTGGGCTGAATAACCGTTTGGATCGTTTCTGTCTTGTTTGTGCTCACTTTTTCCTTACCGTATTTCAACAGAGGTTTCCTGCGGATCGATGAGCCGGCAGGGCCTCTGATATTTACTCAGCTTTCAGTTTTTCTATGTCAGCAGCCGGGCTTTCATAAAACAGCTTCAGCCCGACAACACGCACCACCGGAAATGCATTATCCGGGCTTGCAAGGATTTTGACACCTTTTTCCATACAGCTCAGCTTGCAGATTTCCTCAACATCACCGCTGCCATCGATATAGACCGCAGTGTAACCGTTTTCCGCACACTGTTCCAGCACATCGTTCATCCGTCCGCGGATCAGGCGGTATAATTCAAAAGAACTGTGGATATAGTCCTTTGTGAGTTTGGCCCGCAGCAGGATCCCTTCCGGCGTAATGATATATTTCAGTTTTCGTTTTTCACTGCGCTGGATCTTCACAAAGCCTTTTTCGATCAGGCGTTTTAAATGCCAATTCACCGTGCCGATCGCCACGTTCATCTGTGCAGCCATGGATGCCTGGGTTGCATTGGGATTATTCTCAATATTTTCAAGTATATCAAGATCGCGATTGATATCAGCGGTAATCTTTTCAGCCATTCGAACAAAGAACCTTAATCACCCGTTTTAAAATTCAATTGTTGAATTATACTCCCGTTTCTAAAAATTGTCAAACAATAGATTCCTTGTTGTTGATTCTTCTGCAAAATCGATGATACAATAGGATTATGTCAGAAAGTACAAATTCATTGATGATCATCGGTGCCGGTTTAGCCGGCTGTGAAGCAGCCTGGCAGGCTGCCAAACGGGGCATTGCTGTCGACCTTTACGAGATGCGTCCGGAGGTTTCCACAGGCGCACATACAGGAGGCGACCTGGCTGAGCTGGTCTGCTCCAACTCGCTGGGGTCCAATCTCAAAGACCGGGCTTCCGGTGTACTGAAGGAAGAACTGCGGCTGGCCGGTTCTCTGCTGGTCGAATGTGCCGAAAAGGCAGCCGTCCCGGCAGGTAATGCCCTTGCCGTCGATCGAAAAATTTTTTCGGCAGAAATTGAAAAACAGCTCCGTGCTGTGCCCAACATTCATATCATCCGGGAAGAAGTTCGTGAAATACCCACCGGCAGACCGGTCATCATCGCATCCGGTCCGCTGAGCTCCCCCGCCATTTCGGAAGAAATCGCCAAATTGTGCGGCATGGACAATCTGTTCTTCTTTGACGCCATTGCTCCCATCGTCGAGTACGATTCCATTGATCTCTCCATCGCCTATGCGGCTTCCCGCTACAGCAAAAATGAGGAAGATGAGGGCGATTACATCAACTGTCCCTTCAACAGAGAGGAATATGAAGCCTTTGTTACGGAACTGACCGCAGCAAAGCGCATCCCGCTGAAAAGCTTTGAAGAGCAGATCGAACAGGGTGTAGCGGCAGGGAAAATGAGCTTTTTTGAGGGCTGTCTGCCCGTTGAGATCCTGGCAGGACGTTCTATGCAGGCACTGGCCTTCGGGCCCATGCGGCCGGTAGGGCTCATAGATCCGCGAACCGGGAAGCGTCCCTGGGCTGTGCTGCAGCTGAGGCAGGATAACCGCTTCGGAAGCCTGTATAACCTGGTCGGGTTTCAGACAAACCTGCTGCAGAAAGAACAGGAGCGGGTCTTCCGCATGATCCCCGGGCTTGCCGGTGCAAAGTTTGTGCGCTACGGGCAGATGCACCGCAACACCTATATCTGCGCCCCGGGTACACTCACGGCAGCATTGAACGTGATCGGGCATCCGGAAATCTTTTTCGCCGGTCAGCTGTGCGGTGTAGAAGGTTATATGGGCAACATCGCTGCGGGGCTGCTGGCGGGGATCAACGCAGCCCGATCAATGCAGGAGAAAGAAATGCTGATACTCCCGGAAGAAATGATCTCCGGCTCTTTATTCCATTATCTGGCAGCGGCAGAGGCGAAACACTTCCAGCCGATGAAAGCCAATTTCGGCATCCTGCCGCCGCTTGAAAACAGTCCCCGCTCGAAAAGAGAACGTTATCAGCTTTATTCTCAGCGCGCGCTTGCAAAAGCTGCTGAGATTTTTGAAAAGGATGTGTGACACCATGGAAGAGACATACAGCGGTACCGTAAAGTGGTTCAACACCAACAAAGGTTTTGGATTCATTCTTACAGAAGACAATCGGGAAGTCTTTGTCCACTATACCGATATAGCAGTTGACGGATTCCGCAACCTGGCCGAAGGAGACAAGGTTACATTCAAGATCACGCAGACGGGGAAAGGACTGCGGGCAGCAGAAGTGAAAAAATCAGAATAAGGGATGGGAAATCATATAACCGATACCCAGAAATATAAAGCTGACGATCGTGCCCCAGCTGAAATAGATCACGCCTAACCGCAGCACCTCTGTGCCGATCACGCTGCCGACAAACTGTCCGGCAAAGAAACCGGCGGTCGCTATCAGAATATTGATAAAAATCGAAAAAACGTTGCCCCCGGTGATGACATGAAAAAGGCAGCCGTAAAAGGCGGAAACCAGCAGAATAAAGAGAATCGCCTGAATCGTCATAATATCTTTGCTTCACACTTTCAAAATGTTCTTACCGAGTATTATTATATCAGTGATTTCGATTTAGGGAAGCGCTGATTTATTTGATTTCTGCAGGACAATGCGGACATTTCCCGATGTCTCATTACTGTGTATTTCACCTGTGTCACGGGTACGGTTCCTTCCGTCACCATACAGTGACTATAGGCAACCGACCCCGTGACACATCTCGGGAAACACATTTATCGTGGTGCATCTAAAGGTATGTTGGATTAATTAGCGTTCTCCTGGAAAGGGTCTGAGGAAAATTGAACACCGTTATTACCAAACTGATCCCGATCTTCATCCTGGCATTACTGGGCTTTTTTGCCGGCAAGACCCGCCTGCTCCCGGAAAACACCAGTGACGCTCTGTGCTCTTTCCTTTTTTGCTTCTGCGCCCCTGCCGTTTCCTTTGCAAACATCATCACCTCGGACCTGGACTCGATCTTCAACCTGCGCTTTGCTCTGGCGCTGATCGTCTTTGAGATGATCGCGTTTTTCACCCTGATGTTTCTGTATAAGAAAGTCTTTCATGTGGAAGGCTCCAACATGGTCATCCACAGCGTCTGCAGCTTCTATGGCAACATTTCCTATGTGGGCATCCCGGTGTTTTTGACATTATTCAACAATATCATTCCCAACATCATCACGATCCTGGTGCATGGCGTTCTGACCTTCCCGCTGGTGGTTTTCCTGCTGGATTGGTTTTCCGGGAAGCAATCCAACAAAGGTGCATCCCATGCGATACAGACCGCATTGAAAAATCCGAATATTTTCATCCCGGCGCTGGGTGCGCTGCTGCTTTTCTTCAAAATTCAGGTTCCTCAGGTGATCATTGACACTGCCGAACTGCTGGGTAAACCGACCACCACCGCCGGCATGTTCGCACTGGGACTCACCTGTGCCCAAACCGGGAGCCGCATCACCTCTCCGAGCGTATTTCTCAAGGCGCTGCTCTCTGCCCTGATCAAGCTGACCGTCTGCCCGCTGCTCGCCTGGTGCGTCGGGAAATACCTGTTCGCCATGGATCAGTGGTGGCTGACCTCGCTGGTGATCATAGCGATGCTCCCTGCTGCGCTCAACGACTACATCCTCAGCCAGCGCTACCACAGCGACGAAGCCTTTGCAAGTATCTCCGTTTTGTTGTCCAATTTACTTTTTTCCGTTACAATCAGTTTGTATATCATACTCATTGGGTTATAATAGTTTCATTGAGGTGAATTATGTCTGAATTTATCAATAAGATCAACACTGAAATCAACTGGTATCTGTCCCTTGAGAAAGCGGATTTTCTGGGAGTGACCGCATTTCTCTTCTGCGTGCTGGCACTGCTCTGCCTGATCATCTGGCTCATTGTCAAACTGATCAAATCTTCTCAAAAACCGCCGCTGGATATCACCTTTAAGCTGGAAGATGCTGCGCTGGAATCCTTCCGCAAAAAGAGTTTCGTCACTTTCGATCTCTATGTACAAAACACCGGCCGGCGCCCGATCGAAATCAGCCGTGTCGGCTTTGTGATGTCAGACGGCTCTGAAAAAACCTTTTACCAGGAGCCTCATGTGATCAAAGTTCCGGATCGGGTGGTTCTTGCTCCGGGTGATGAAGCTTTCTATGATGACTGTGACCTCTTCTACTGTCTGAATGAACGCCCGCCCTATTACAAGAAGGTCACGGGAATGTTCGCGGATGTGAAGGGGTATCCACGCATGACGAAGGTCGCGGATATTCCCGCGGTCGTGAACGACCAGGCGATCCGTGCCATTCTGACGGATCAAAAAGGCGTCAACGGATTCTGATCACAGGTAATTTTCCATCCCTGCCGTTTACCGGCAGGGATGATTATTTTATATATCCGAATTTTATGAAATTATCAAAAAATAATATATAATTATGGAAAGTGATTGTTAATTTTTTGTTAATACATGCAGCAGAGGTATTATGATAAGAGTTTTCGGAGATACCACCAGCGGCCTCACGCTCGAGCAGGCAAAAGAACTGGGCATTGAATTCATTCCCCAGTTGATCATATTCGGAGAACAAACCTATCGGGACGATACGGAAATCGACAGCGAAACCTTCGTCAAAAAACTGAAAGAATCTGCCGTGCTGCCAAAAACAGCGGCTCCCCCGCCGTCTTTGTACACTCCGATCTACCAGGACATGCAGGACAAAGGCGACACGGGAATTGTCATTTGCCCTTCTTCACTTCTCAGCGGAACGGTACGCAGCGCAACGACAGCACTGGAAGATTTCCCGGGATTGGATGTACGGATCATCGACACCAAACAGATCGGCGCCAACCAGGCTGTTATGCTGAAACTGGCCAAGCAATGGGCTGATGAAGGGAAAACACTGGACAAGATCGAAGCTCTCATCAATGAAAAAATATCCCATGCAAAAATCTATGCTGTTGTCGATACACTCGAATATCTCTACAAAGGCGGCCGGATCGGCGGAGCATCAAAGCTTTTGGGTGAGATCCTGCAGATCAAACCGATCCTGTATCTGAATGAAGGCAGGGTCGAATCCTTCGAAAAACAGCGCACCAAGAAAAAGGCTCTGGCCCGCATCATTGAACTGATCAAAAATGACTGCAAGGATTACAAAAAAGCCTATTTCACCTTCGGAACAACTGCCGACAACCCCGATATTCCTTTCCTGAAGCAGGAATTTCGGGAGAATTTCGGCGTGGAAGATGTTCCCATGCTGAACCTGCCTCCGGGAATCATGGTCCATGCGGGTCCGGCAACGATCATTGTCAGCTTCTTCACGGAATAAACCGAAGCCAATACTTTCGGGACCCCACGGACGGATTTCTGCGTCCGCAGCAATCCAAAAATTGAATTTTTGAGAGAAATTCCAACGAATTTCTCTTTTTTCTTAAATCAGCTATTGACTTTTCAAAAAAAAGGTGTATTTTCTATAAGTAGAAATAATTGACTGAGGGAATATACGCATCTTATGGAAGAAGAAATCATGAATATCAACAGCGAAGATTACGAAAACGATTCAGCAATCGCACAGCTCATCGAATACGGCCGGCAGAAGTCTGTCGTAACAATTGACGACATTCTGCGCTTTTTCCCTGATGCGGAGCAGGACGTGGACCAGCTTGAAGAAGCTTTTTCAGCTCTGCTCAGCGCGGGGATCCAATATACGGAAGAGCCACCTTCCGATGATGTTGATGACGACGAACTGGATCTTTCCGATCTGGACGAAGACGATGAAGACAGCGGCATGGGGCTTTCCGATGACCTGTCCAACATCGACACAGACGACACCATCGGCCTTTACCTGAAGGAAGTGAGCCGCGTTCCGCTGTTGACTGCTGACGAAGAAGTAGAACTGGCACAGCGGATCGAAAAGGGGCGTATTTCCCGGGAAGAACTTGCCCGCGTAAACGTTACCTATGAAAGACGTCTGGAACTGCGGAAGAATATTGAAGACAGCTGGGCTGCCCGTGACCATTTGATCACCGCGAACTCCCGCCTGGTCATCAGTGTTGCCAAGAAATATATGGGCCGCGGTGTTCCGTTCCTGGACCTGATCCAGGAAGGCAACATCGGGCTGATCCGTGCCACAAAGAAATTTGACTATCGCCGGGGTCACAAGTTCAGTACCTACGCCACCTGGTGGATCCGTCAGGCTGTCACCCGTGCCATTGCGGATCAGGGCCGTACCATCCGTGTTCCGGTCCACATGGGGGACCAGATCAACAAACTGCTGCGCTATCAGCACCAGCTGACTCAGAAGCTTGGCCGAGATCCTTCTGTGGAAGAACTGGCGGAAGAACTGGATGTCCCGGTCAAGAAGGTCGAGAACATGATCCAGGTTGCCAGGCGTCCGCTTTCTCTGGAGACCCCGACGGATGACGAAGAGGATTCCGTCCTCGGTGACTTCATTGAAGATGACGAAGCGCCGGCACCTGCCGACTCCGCCACCTACAACCTGCTCAAGGAACATCTGCAGGCGATCCTGAATGATCTGCCTCCCCGTGAGGTCCGTATCCTGCAGCTGCGCTATGGACTGCTGGACGGGCAGGCCTATACCCTTGAAGAAGTCGGCAACAAGATGGGTGTCACCCGCGAACGTGTCCGCCAGATAGAGGCTCAGGCACTTTCCAGGCTGCGTCACCCCTCCGTACAGAAAATTCTGCGTGACTACCTCCGTGATGATCTCAAATAAGATCTCTTCAGGGGTGCATCATGCCGATCATCGAAATCGATAATTACCTGAAAAAAATCGATACCCTAACAGACAATGGAAATCTCGGACAGGCAGCTTTCCATTGTCTGTATTTATTACGGCAATTTCCAAAAATGCTGCGGATCTACGAAAAACTGGGACGGGCATTTCTGGAAATGGACAATTACAACGGCGCCCTGAACACCTATCTCCGGCTCTGTTCCGCACAGCCGGATAACTTTTTGAACCATATCTCCCTTGCCTACACCTATGTGGAATGCGGACGGACGGAAAACGCGATCCTGCACTGTGAAACCGCCAATTGTCTGCAGCCCGACAACCAGACGATCGTCAAAGACCTCAGCACCTGGATGGAAGCCCACAGTGTTTCCTTCTCCTCGGACGACCGCCTGCTGGAGGAATTTTCCGCCGGTATCCGTGCCTATCAGGAGAAGGACTATACCTCTGCCTGCAAGCACTTCTTTGCCGCGGGGAAAAAACCGATGCCCAATCTGCCGGTGCTCTTCCTTGGGCTTTCCTATTATGAAAAAGGGGAAACGCAGAAAGGGGTGTGGCTGCTGGAATCTCTGCTGCGCAGGGAGCCTTACAATCAGACGGCTTTGTGTGCGCTGGCAGCTTATTATTCCGAACAGGACCGTATGAAATTCCATCACTGCCTGGAAAAACTGATCGACCTGGATCCGGAATTCCAGCATTGGGAGATCAAAGACGGCAAGCTGGTCAGTCAGCATGTCCCGATCAATGTTTCCTACTACGAATGGACGGGGATCCCCAACACCCGGGTCCGGATCGGCTGGCATCAGGCCAGTGAAAAACTGATCCTGAACGATAACAGCAAAATTCCTGCCTGGCTGGAGCTGCTGCCCATCACGGACAATTCCTCCGCACCGGAAGAATCAATCCAAAGCCTGCTGAATGAGCTGGAAATTTCCGATTCCGGTGAAATGTTTTACCGGAAATCCTTTTTCTCATCAAAGAATACGATCCAGGAGCCTTTGTCCGCAGAACAGAAGCAGTCACCACGGGAAAAATCTTCCGCTTCCAGCGAACTGGATGAAGCCTTCAACTATCTTGAAAACATCGCATCCCGGGGATTCCAGCCCATTGATCCCAAACCGAACAGAAATACTCAGGATGAGAGCGCAATGAACACGGATGCCGAAGAGCCCGGCCGGCAAAATGAAGAAGAGCGGGAAGTCCTGACACCCTCGACCGAAGACCGGCAGATGATGCGGGAAGCCTGGCGGTGTTTCAGCACGGATCAACAGGAACTTGGGGTACAATTATATCAGAAGCTCATTGCCAAGCCCAACTGCGTTTCCGCGGTAAAGGAGGAACTGGAAAAACTGGTGATCCTTTTCCCGGAAAATGAAGAGCTGGCAAATTTGTATAATTCAATCAAAGAATAGAGGATAAAAAATGGAAAAAACATTTGTATGCGTCAAACCAGATGGCGTCCAGCGCGGCCTGATCGGCGAAGTTGTCAAGCGTTTTGAAAACCGCGGTTTCGTTCTCTGCGCTGCGAAATTCATGCAGGTCACTCCGGAACTGGCCTCCAAACATTATGCCGAACATGAAGGCAAACCCTTCTATGAAGGCCTGGTGAAATACATCACCTCCGGCCCTGTTTTCGCCATGGTTTGGGAAGGTGACGACATCGTGAAAGCCGTCCGTCAGACAGTCGGCTCCACCAAACCCACCGAGGCGGCCCCCGGCACGATCCGCCATGACTTCGCCGCGAAAATGGACCGCAACCTGATCCATGCTTCCGATGCCGTCGCCACTGCCGAGCGTGAGATTGCTCTGTGGTTCAAGCCGGAAGAGATCGTTGATTACGAAAAATGCACTACGGATTGGGTCTTCGGCAAAAATTCCTAAAAAAAGTTTTAAGGAAACACTGATTACCGGGACAATACGGACATTTTCCTGTGTCCCACGTCTGGGACACACGAGACCCGTCCCTGATGTCCCTTACTAATCAGTGTTTCCTAAAAATCAACTCACGAATTGCCGAGGATGCCGCCGGTGGCACCACGCTCTGAGGCTTCCAGGTGGATGAGCTCCAACGGGACTTCTTCCACAGCCGGAGTTTCAACAGGGAGGATGAGCATCTGCCCTACTGCATCTCCATGGGTGATGCTCATGGTCTCCATGCCGACGTTGGCAACTTTGATTTGAATCTCGCCCTGATATCCGGCATCGATCACACCGGCCCCCAGCAGAAAATTGTTTCTGCTCTTCGGCTTCATCAGCCCGACATACCCCTTCGGGATCTCGACCGTGATGCCGGTTTTCACGATTTGAAAATGGTTCGGCTGGATAATGACAGGTTCTACCGCATAAAAATCGATTCCGGCGTCATCCGGGTGTTTGCGTGTCGGAAGAATCGCATCTTCCCGTAATTTTGCTGCTTTGATGGTCTGCATAGCATTTTCCTGTAAAATAAATTAAATATTATTTTTAAGTCTATCATTTATTGCCAAAATAGTCACATTTTTTCCCGTTCATTTGACAATTCCGCATTCATGTGTAAAATTACGAATATGGTTTACAAAATTGATGTCAATGATACCACTGCCGCTGCGATTACTACCGCCATTACCCGCGGTATGTTTTTGTATCTGTGAGGCAGAGGGATCCTTTCAATGCAAATAAGGAACTGCCTCACAAAGAGGCAGTTTTTTTATAGGAATCATGAATACAAATTAAGGCAGGTATTATTATGAGTAATAAAATTCCAGTTGCAGTGTTAGCCGGTACGGGCAGTGTCGGACAGCGTATGATCAGCCTTCTCGACGGACATCCCTGGTTCGAAGTCGTGGAAGTTACCGCATCGGAAAGATCCGAAGGCAAACGATATCAGGATGCCTGTCACTGGTTCCTTTCCAAACCCATGCCGGACTATGTCAAAGACATGGAACTGCTCCCCACAAAGGCCTCAGCCCTGAGCAAGGCCAAGATCGTCTTCTCCGCTCTCCCGGCAGATATCGCCAAAGAGATCGAGCCTGATTTTGCCAAAGCAGGCATGTACCTGAGCTCCAACGCTTCCGCCTACCGAAAAGACCCGCTGGTCCCGCTGCTGGTCCCGGAAATCAACCCGGAACATCTGGACCTGATCGCGCTGCAGCACAGCCAATACGGATGGTCCGGCGGTCTCATCACCAATCCGAACTGCACCACCACCGGTTTTGTGGTCCCGCTGCACGCCATTGATCAGAAATATCACGTCAAGCAGCTCTTCGCCTTTTCCATGCAGGCCCTTTCCGGCGCCGGCATCCCGGGCGTCCCTTCACTGGACATCATCGACAATGTGATTCCCTATATCGGCGGGGAAGAAGAAAAGCTGGAATTCGAACCGAAGAAGATCATGGGCACCATGATGCCGGATTCCGT
>CAYWGX010000011.1:0-27890 GCA_964457635.1 uncultured Leptolinea sp. | reverse complement strand
TGGTTGCTCCGCATCGAACCGGCAAAGCCGGCACCTTTTGGAGCAACCGTCCCCAAGTGCTTCGGGGCAAAGGTGGAGTCAGATACCGGCCGGTATCTGACTCTCTTTTTATAAAACAGGGTTTGGGGTATAATAGCAGAAAATCGGAGGAAAAACGTGAAGAAAGTCAGATATGTGGTCGGGACCCAGGCAGATGAAACGGTCAGCCCCCGGGAAGCAGCCCATCGGGAGCTTGCCCGGGAAGCTGCGTGTGAGAGCATCGTGCTGCTGGAAAACAACGGAGCCCTGCCCCTCACCCCGGGAAAAATTGCGCTTTACGGTTCCGGTGCCATCTCCACCATCAAAGGCGGGACCGGTTCCGGTGAGGTCAACGAACGCTATTCCGTCAACATCGCCGACGGCCTGAAAAATGCCGGCTTCACCATCACCAGCGAGGAGTGGCTCAAGGAATACCAAACAGAGCTGACAGCGGCACTGGAAGAACATGACAAAAACTGCATCGAAGCAGTGAAGCGCTCCAAAAGCATCCACTCCCTGATGGACGTCACCAACCTGCCCTTCATTTATCCCCTCGGACGGGAAATCACCGAAGCAGATGTAAAACAGAGCGGGACCGATACGGCGCTCTATGTCATTGCCCGACAGGCCGGGGAAAGCGGTGACAAGAAACTGGAATCCGGCGATTTTGACCTCTATCAAAAGGAGGCGGAAAGCCTGCGCTTTCTGGCAGAGCACTACACAAAAACGATTCTGGTCATCAACAGCGGTTCTTCCATGGACCTGACGCCGCTGGATGACATTCCGCTTTCCGCGGTGATCTTCTTCTGCCAGCAGGGAGAAGAAGGCGGCAATGCCCTGGCAGATATCCTGAGCGGAAAGGTAAACCCCAGCGGGAAACTGACCGATACCTGGGCCCGTTCCTATTCCGACATTCCCTATGGCAGCGAATACAGTTACCTCAGCGGGGATATGAAGCATGAATATTATCATGAAGGGATCTATGTCGGCTACCGCTATTTTGACAGCTTCCAGGTGAAACCGCGCTACGCCTTCGGGCACGGATTGAGCTACACAAGTTTCGAGATCCGAACAGGGAAGATCCGAAATGAAAAATCAGTGATCCTTGTTTCTGTATCTGTACGCAACAGCGGCATGTATCCGGGGAAGGAAGTCGTCCAGTTGTATCTCTCCTGTCCTCCGGGAAAACTCGACCGGGAATATCAGATGCTGACGGCTTTTGCGAAAACATCGCTGTTGAAACCGGGAGAGGAAGAAACACTGGAACTGAGTTTTGACCTGAGAGATTGCGCAGCATTCGATACAACAGCAGCCGCAAAAATCCTCGAAAAAGGGAATTACATCCTGCGGGTCGGAAATGCTTCCGACAGCACTGTTCCGGCAGCAGTGCTGACCCTGCCCAGGGACGTGACCGTCTGGCAAGGGGAAAACCGCTGTGAACCGGCTGTCGTCTTTGAAGAACTGCATGCAGAAAAACAGGCAGCGGAAGGACTGCCCGACATCCTGCATCTGGTGATCTCTCCGGATTCATTTGAAACAATTCGTCCTGACTATACGAAACCCTCATCATTATCAGATGAGGATGTAAATTCCATCCTCAAAAAACTGACCATCAAAGACCTGCTGGAATTGTGTGTCGGCTACGGATTTATCGGCATGTTCAGCGGAATCAGGATCCTGGCCCCCGGTACAGTAGGACGGACTACCGACCGGCTTTATCACAAAGGGCTGGTCAATGTCAATCTCTCCGACGGTCCGGCGGGACTGCGGCTGATGCGGCGCTCGGCCTTCAAATGGGGCCTGATCCGCATGGCAGACTATCTGATGGGATTTATGAAATATTTTCCCGGCTGGATCAAACGGATCATCATGGCGGATCCGGCAAAGGAAAAGATCGGGTACCAGTACTGCACCGCATTCCCGGTGGGGACCTCCATGGCTCAAACCTGGAACACGGAGCTTTGTCAGCGGTTTGGGAAAGCAATTGCCGTTGAGATGGATGAATTCAACGTCAGCTATTGGCTGGCTCCGGCACTGAACATCCACCGCAACCCGCTGTGCGGCCGGAACTTCGAATACTACAGTGAGGATCCGTTGCTCAGCGGGAAAATCGCCGCTGCGGTCGTCAGGGGCGTACAATCCCATGCGGGATGTTATGCCACCGTCAAACATTTCGCCTGCAACAACCAGGAGGATAACCGCAATTATTCCGACAGCATCCTGAGCGAACGGGCATTGCGGGAAATCTATCTGAAAGGGTTTGAGATCTGCATCCGGGAATCTCAACCGAAAGCGGTGATGTCCAGCTATAACAAAGTGAACGGCATCTATGCGCCGAACAATTATGACCTGCTGACAAACATCCTGCGCTGTGAATGGGGATTTGACGGGATCGTGATGACGGACTGGCACGCCACCGGTGATGACAAAGGCAGCGACGCGCTGACTTTCTCTTCAGGAAACGACCTGATCATGCCGGGCGGGTCCAAATACCGCTTCGCGATCTGGAAGGCAGTGCTGACGCGAAAGCTCGCTCGTCAGGACCTGGAGCGCTCCGCTGCCCGTATTATCCGCCAGATCCTTGATTCCAATGTAGCGAAAAAATATCCGCCGGAAATGTTTAAGTGAGACGTAAGACGTTAGACGGTAGACGTAAGACGTTAGTAGTTAGTAGTTAGTAGTTAGTAGTTAGTAGTTGGTAGTTATAATTTCTAATATCTAATATCTTATGTCTAACGTCTAATATCTTACGTCTAATGTCTCAGTCCACGTCGTTCAGGACGCGGATATACACATCACAGGTGGGGAGTTCCTGATTATTCAAATCATAGACCGTGAGGCGAAGAATATAGTCACCGTTGGTTACCTGTGAGGTAGCCCAGAGGCCCAGCTCTCCTTCGATCAGCGGGAGATTGCCGGCGGAAAGCGTCTGCCAGGAGTTTTGATCATCCACGGAAGCAAATGCCCAGTTATAAAAGGCCATATCCTTCACATTCACCGTAGCTTCCAACGTATAGCTGCCCTCGATCACATCACCGGAACGGGGTGCGAGCCATTCCAACTGTCCCGGAATACATCCGGAGGAAAGCCGGGAAACCGCCGTGCTCCCGGAAGCTCCTTCCGGTGTTGTAAGGATCACCAAACCGCCCTGTTCAGCCTGACGGGTGATCATCGGTTCCTCCGCTTCCATCGCAGGAGTGGGAGATGGAGTGAGCATCACCAGCGGCCATTCCGGGATCACGAAAGTCACCAGCACAAATTCCGCGCCGATGAGCAGCAGAAGCAGAACAAAAATTGCCAGACCGGAATTCAAACGCTGCTGGGCATCATCGCGTTCCAGTCCAAAGATGGTCGTATGGCGTTCCCGCCATGCGTTGATAATGCGGACGAGATATACCAATGCCAGAATTCCCAGGATCGCGTAGATCCAGAGCTGATAATCAACCAGAAAGTGGAACAATTCAAGCATTTTGTACGACCGCTGTCATTTATTCTCTCAATATAATTTGATATGAAGCTTTCGGTCCAGTGCTTTCAAAAGGACAGCACTGCGTGAATAATAACGAACAGTGAAAGGAGATTCCTTTCCGAAAACCTTCGCAGAGCGCACAGCTGAACGAAGTTCATCCGCTGTATGAAAATCCGGCAGTTCCAGACCCATGGCACCGAGCTCCGGGACGCCATGAGCATCGGAGCCTGCCGTGCCGCAGAGGCCGTGATTCTCTGCAAACTGCATGGCCGAATGATTCATCTCCGGCAGATTCCGGGCATTGGCGACCTCGATGGCATCCAGATAAGGGAGATATGCTTCCATCTCAGCTTCCGTCCAGCCATGACGCATATAAGCATAAGGATGGGAAAGCGAAATGAAGGCACCCTGATCTTTGAGACGCTTGAATGCCTCCAGCGGCTCAATGCCCTTCGGCAGCTCCTCTTTGACAAAAATTGCCAGGATCTCCCCCTTCGTCGTGAGGATCTCTCCCCCGACAATGACAAAGTCAGGATACTTCTTCTGCAGCGCCTTTGCTCCCGCAGTCGTGTTGTGATCCGTCAGGATAAGCTTCCCGAGCCCCAGCTCCTTTGCCCGGGCATAGAGTTTTTCGCCCTTCGAGAGAGAATCTTTGGAGGCAATGCTGTGCACATGAAAATCAACTTTGATCAGTCCACTCATAGCGTTTACTTGTCGTGATCATTTATCCGGTTATGCAAATTCTAAGGAGCGCTCATAATGTGCCGGTGGGAACAGCTGTCAGGAAGCCGTACCTACCGGCACAGATTTTTTATTTCTTCTTTTTCTTCGCTTCCAGCTTATTGATGAATTCCTGCAGGGAGTCAGCGTCCAGATCTTCCTCTGCCATGTCTTCAAATTCCGCCCACAGCTCTTCTTCATCCGCATCATGATGAGCACCGGATTCATAAGCTTCCAGGTCTTCCAGAATGCGGAAACGGGAGAGATCCAGCCCCTTCAGCGGATTTTCATGGGCATGATCGTGATCATGATGGTGGTGGTGATGGTGATGTTCACCGCAGTCACATTCGTCATCATCATCTTCATCCAGGTCAAAGGCCTCGTCATCTTCCAGGTCATGCGGGATCTTTTCCTCGAGAATGCTCAAACAGCGATCCTTTGCCAGTTCAATGGCATCGTCCAGCATGATCTTTTTCCTGCGGGAAACCTGCTTTTCATCCTCGTCATCATCGAAATCAAAATCCATGTTGACGGTCATGTTCAGTGTATCGATGCAGTCATCGATGGCTTCCGTGACTTCATCATCCATGTCGACGACAGCCTCACCGAGGGTTTCCAGGACGTCAATGGAGCTTTCATCACCGATTTCCGCGACAGCATTGGCAGCAGCGAGCAGCAGCTCGGGAGATATGCGGTCAAAGCGGGAGAGGATCTCATAAAGGGCCGGCAGGGCTTCCCGCAGCTGCAGTGCGCCGGCAGCCTGAATGGCTTCCACAGCCACATCTTCATCCTCGTGATTGATCATCTCCAATACATCCCGATCCCGGTCTTCATTCAGGGAAATACGGATCGCACGGAGTGCTGTGATGAGTTCATCCTTATCATTGCCGGCAAGGTATCCGGAAATGATCTGATTGACACGGTCCGTTTCGGAAACCGCATAGGAGACCACAGCCGTGCGGCGGATGACAGGATTTTTGTGCTCAATCAGCTTTTCAAGGAGAGCATGAAGTTTTTTTCCGGGAACCGGGATGGGTTCTTCGATCATCTCGTCGAACATATATTGGCCCAGGACACTGACTGCGGCGCTCTGAGCCTGTTCATCCGGATCGTTTTCGGCAGCACCCAGAATTTTCGCACCGGTCTCACGGGAATTATCCAGGCTGAGTGTCCGGATCGAGATCGCCCGGATCCCGCCTTCCGGATCTTCCAGACCGATGAGAGCGATCGGAGCATAATCATATTCAAAAAATTCCATACCCAGATCTTCCATGGCATTATAAAAGGCAAGCCTGCGCTCGGCAGACAATTCCGAAAGAACGGAACGAAGTTTCGCCGCCTTTTCCCTTGGAAGATCGGAAAGCATGCGGGCATAACGGCTGAACACGGCTCCCGGATTTTCCCGGACCATGTTCAGAACATTGTCAAAATTTGTGCGGCTGTTTTTTTGTGCCATCGGTTCAATCACTCCTTGTACGTTTTTAGGTTGCAGGTTTCAGGTGTACTCAGTATTTTGAACTCTAAATTATCAACTTTCAACCACCAACCATCAACTACCAACTCTGCTCAATGCGAAAGCATAAACACATCTTTGAACATCACAACGGCCATCAGGACCATCAGCAGGGTCATGCAGACGCCGTTAAAGGCTGTTTCCACCTTGAGGGGTACCTTCTTTTTAAAGAGCAGCTCCGGCAGCAGGAAGAGGATGCGTCCACCGTCCAGTGCGGGGATCGGGAAGAGGTTCGTGACTCCCAGACAGACCGAAATCAGACCAAAGAAGGTCAGGCGGGAAGCCCAGCCGGAATCGGTATTGCTGGCTGTGCGAATCTCACTGCTGACGCCTGCCTTATCCAATTCATCCCGGTGTTCCTGTACAGCCGCGGCTCTTTCTTCATCGATCTCAGCGGCTTCGGTAAAGTAGGAATACATGCCCACCGGTCCGACGATGGATTCCATGCCCAGCTTCACCTGTCCGGTGATGATCTGCCCGAGCCCGGTCAGGTAGGATTTTGTCATCATGACAGTATCTTCAAAACCCGCTTTGATGCTTTCTCCAAGGCCGATATCCCGAACCGCATAGGTGATAATAACACCCATAGCACCGCGCCCTTCCGGCGGGTTGGAGAGGGGCGTGACCGTGAGGTCCAGCGTTTCTCCATTGCGGACCACTTTAATAGGGGTGGGCTCATCCAGATGCTGCTGCACCGTTGTGGAGACCATGTCGTAATGGGTGATTTCGGTATCACCGATTTGGATCACCCGATCTCCGGGGAGCATTCCCGCAGCTTCCGCGGGAGAGTCATGCTCGACTTTGTCAAGGATCACGATGGAGGGTTCCGGAGCACCGACCTGATGGACGCAGATGGTGAAGAGCACCACCGCGGTCAGAAAGTTCATAGCGGGACCGGCCAGCAGTACCAGGATCTGCTTCCAGGCAGGAGCGGAACGCAGGCTGTTTTCACTTGGGTCATCAAATTCACCTTTTGGTTTGACAAAGGCGCCAAAGGGCAGCAGATTGAGGGTGAAGTCTGTTCCCTTCCAGGTGAACAGTTTGCAGATACGGGGCGGAAGCCCGAAACCGAATTCTTCTACTTCTATTCCGAATGCCTTGGAGACGATGAAGTGCCCGAACTCATGCAGGAACAGCATCACCGCAAAGGCGAGGATAAACTGTAAGATCAGCATAATTTATAATTCCTTCCGTTTATCATTTTACTCTATTCTGAGAAGAATCTCTCAATATTAAGAAAAAGTTTATCTTTTGTTATCTGTTCAGAATTTATGATGAATTCTTCATTCCCTGCCATTTGTTGGTACAATATATATTTATGAAGAAGCTGATTTTGTCTGCGATCTGCGCACTTTTACTTATATGCTCCTGCAATACCCCGCAGGGGCGTAAGGAAGATGACCGCCTGGCCACAGAAGTGGCGCTGATTTCTACTTCGATCCACAGTACCGAGATGGCTGATTGGACCGCCACTGCCGTCCCGACACAGGTGCCGACGGAAGTCCCTTCCGCCACAGCTACCGCTGCGCTCTTTTATGACCCCAGCGACACTCCGGAAGCCACAGCCACCGTCCCGATGCTTATCGTGCCATCCGATACACCGACTCCGGAAAGCACGGATACGCCGGTCCCGGTGGAAACCCGCAAGGTAGGACATTTCGTGACCCGGACGCCCGGTCCCGGATATCCGACGCCGGACAACCGTCCGTCAGCGGCGAACTGGCGTCAGTGGCCGGTAGTGCCGGAAATCTCGGACACAGCAGCCGATATTTACTGGTACGGGGTGCAGGAACTGGACACCAACCCGCATTACGTCTCCCGCGTCGGGGACTGTCACTCCGAGTCCGGGGTTTTTCTGGGAATCTATGACACGGAATATTACAGCCTGGCAGATGAAGACAAATATCTGGTGGACGCCATCAATTTCTTCAAGGGATCTTTTGACACCATCAGCTACTCCGTCCATGCCGGCTTGAGCGTATCCTCAGCCATGACCAATATCTGGGCCGATCCTTACGTCTGCGAGACGGGAGAATCTGCGTTAGAGTGTGAGATCCGTGTGAACAATCCTTCGATCATGTTCGTCAACCTGGGCTCCAACTGGATCCCGGGCGTGGGAATGGATGTCTATTACGATTACCTTGCGGATATTGTGCGCACACTGCTGGATCATGGCATCCTGCCGATCCTTTCCTCCAAGGCAGACAACGTGGAAGGGGATAACAGCATCAATGAAACAACCGCACAGGTTGCCCGAGATTTTGACATCCCGTTTTACAATTTCTGGGCGATCTCACAGTACCTGCCCAATCAGGGGCTGGATCCCACCCGGGACGGCATTCACCTGTCCGTGGAAGCCTGGAACTGGCGGAATTATTATGCCCTGCAGACGCTTTACAATGTCGGGCGGAAGCTGAACCTCTTCTAACAAATGAAGGGGGAAAGTTGAAGGGTGAAAGTGCCTGTTTTCTGCCGGCACCTGTTCCCTATATCCTGTCTCCTCACCTGATTTTCTCTCTTGCTTTGCGCAGGAGGTCTTCGGCTTCGTTCAGCTTTTCAGCTTGTTCTTCCGGATCGGGATCTTCCTGCAGATATTCGTTCTCTTCGGCAGATTCATCTTCGGCATCAGGTTCGTCAGCCGCCGGCAATTCTCTTCCGTCCAATTCCGCCCGCGCCCTTTCCATTAGCTGATTCGCTTTGCGTGCTTTTTGGGAAATCACGGCTGTATCAGCTTCCTTACCCTTCCTCTCATCCAGTATGTCCAGCAGGTATCCAATCCCAAGTCCGGCCACCATCCCGATTGAAAGGGAAGTTGAACGGGCAACAGAAAACACCAGCGGAGCCAGATACCCTGCTACGATTCCCAATATACAGCACAAAACCAGCTTCTTACTTCCCATTTATCAATATCCCTTCAACTTTCACCCTTCACCTTTTTTTTGGAACAAGATCCCGAGGGTGTTCGGACCGCAGTGGGTGGTGATGGTAGCACCGGCAGTGGTCTCAAGGATCTCCTGCATATCCGGGCAATGCGCGCAAATCATCTGCCGCACATCGCTCACGATTTCGGGGTCAATACGGGTATGGGTGATGAAGATGCGCTTCGGGTCAATATCTGTCCGATTCTTCAGCCGGTCCTCCACATAAGAATGAATGGCGTGGCTGATGCTGTGATGATACTTTTTCCCGGGATGCATAGCGCCGTTCCGGACTTCAATGCAGGGTTTGATGCGGAGCAGAGATGCACTGAGATTGGTCAGCGCAGAGCAGCGTCCGCCTTTATGCAGGTAATCGGTGGTGTCAATAACAAAGCTGGCCTCCACCTGTTTGGCGAGCGCACGGCATCCCGCTGCGATCTCAGCAGCCGATCTCCCCTCCTGAGCCATTTCCGCTCCATGAAGTACCAGCAAGCCCTGTCCGGTGGAAAGATTCTCGGAATCCACTACCTGAACCCCGCCGATTTCTTCCGCAGCCGTGAAGGCATTCTGATAAGACGCAGAAAATTTCGTGCTGATGGAAAAATGAACGATCTCATATCCCTGTTCACGCCAGGTTTTGAAGACTTCTTTATATTCGCCGACACTCACAGCAGAGCTTTTCGGCAACTGCCCGGTGGCTTTCACATATTTATAAATATCCTCCGGTGTGACCTCGATGCCATCACGACCGCTGCGGTCACCCAGTGTGATGCTGAGCGGGACAATGACGATACCATATTTTTCGATTAGTTCCTTTGACAGGTCACAGGTGCTGTCGGAAATGATTTTTACTGCCAATTTATTACCTCATAATATTCCGTATGTTTTGCCGTCTCACTCTCCGCTGAACAGATAGCCCTCGCCGCTGGAGAAGACACAGCGGGTGCCGAAATCCCCGTTGGTACCGGAGTGGACAATATATCCCGCATCGCCGCTCCACATCCAGGTTGCATCGGTGACCGTGCCCAGGATGGAGTCGTTCCAGAGGATAGTGATCTTCTGTGCGTCAGCTGCCACGCCCAGACGTCCGCTGCCTGCAATGCTCCAGTTACCGTATTTCAGGGTGATGAGCGGCACAAAGGCACCGCCCCGGTAAGCATTCACATATACCGCGCCATCCATGGCTGCGTAGATTTCGATAAAAGTGCTCTCATCCAGTCCGCGCAGATAGACCCCGCAGCCGGATTTGGCATAATCCGGACGTTCATACCCGGACGACCAGCTGATATCACTCTGCAGCAGCAGATTCTGGGCATTAATGCCAAAGCCATCCCGCGTGCTGTATCCCATCATGGCAAGGGAAATGTCTTTGTCCGGCAGCGTCATGAAAGTGCCGGCTGTAGAGGTGATCCGTTCCTTCATGTTCAGCATTTTCACCAGCCGGGCTGTATTCTCGGAAGCATTCGGATCAACAGCCGCCGCATTGAAAGTTGTCTGCTGAACGGTTTCGGATGTCTCAAAGGAGAGCGCTCCGTAAGAGATTTCTGTCTCTGAAGTTGACTGCGGCATGGCGATGAGCCCGAATGCCCCACCGCCGAAGCCGATGTTATAGGTATCCAGACTCACATCATTATAGTAAAGGTCGACCCATCCGTCATTGATCTCGGCAGACATGGTGAATGCAGAGAAGCTGTCATAATCCTTGATGGGAGAATAGGGGATCAATGTCTGAATGCTGCCGTTTTCCGAACGGAAGAGGCTGTAGCTTTTATCATTGCAGATCACATAACCGTAAAAAGAACTGCCCTGATTGTCCAGCATCAGCCCGGCACAGGTAAGGGGATCAAACTCAGGGAGCCGGATCTCCGCAGAGAAACGGTATCGTCCGGCACTTTCCGGATAGCCCAAATTCAGGCTCAGCCAGGAGACATTCGGGTCGGATGCCGTTAGTGTCCAGCGGTAGTCGCTGTTCGTGATAACACGGTTTATGGTCGTCGTTCCCTGAATTTCCGTACCCAGCGGCCAGGAGAAGGCATTGTCATCATAATCATCAAAGAAATTCAGCTGCCACTCTCCGTTTTGTGCGGAAACCGGAATCACCGCACACAACAGAACCAACAGGATCCAAAGATATTTTCTCATAAACCGCTCCTCTGACAGGCCGCCTGGCGTTTGTATTTCCACTGTATCACGGGATGGTTCCTTCCCGCCCCGTGACATACCATGAAATCATACAGGATGAACACTTCGCAGCCGGTACTTACTATTTTACAACAGAGAGCAGGAATTATTTACAATAAAAGGACACCCCGTTTTTACCGTTCCGTTTGGTCTCGTAAAGAGCATTGTCCGCATAACGCAGCAGCTCTTCCGGTTCGGAGCTTTCAGAACCATGCACCACACCGGCACTGACAGAAATCTTCGGGAGACCATCGGAGGTATCGGCCAGTTCTTCATTGATCTGTTTGATCTTGGCTGACACCAGACGGTTCTGTTCTTTTTCCATGTGCACCATCAGCGCGATGAATTCATCCCCGCCGATGCGGCAGATATAATCATCAGAGCGGAAGTTATTGCGGATCGATGCTGTGATTTTTTTCAGGATCTTATCGCCGGTCTCATGACCGTAGGTATCATTGACCAGTTTGAAATTATCCGCATCGATCAGGATCAGATAGGTTGAATGGATATCCATGGTGGACATGATCAGGTCGTAGCCGGCCCGATTATAAGCCTCGGTCAGCTCATCATGGGATGCCTTGTAATTCAGGTGCGCGATACTGGTTTTGTAGACATTATACATTTTGTTATAGGTACGGGCAAGATAGCGGAATTCAATGGCACCGATCACCGGCAAGGGATTGTCTTCCTGGATTTTCTCCACAGCCTGCAGCACGGGATTGATACCCAAACGGGCTGTGAGCCAGACCATGACCATAATGCCGATTGTCTGGATAATGATAAGAATGCGGACCATTTTCAGGCTGGCCTTCATCTCCTGCGTGCTGTTTTTCTGTGTACTGTGCGTCAGAAGCTCAAGCTGTTCCAGGCTTTGCCGCATATCCATGCGGATCAGATCCTTCTGATCATAATAGACATCGTCCAGAACCATGGTTTGTGCCAGGTCCATTTTTTCCTGTTCCGATAATGCCGCATCTTCAGGGGTGAGTTCGACAGTATCCAGAATTTCCGGATAATTCCGGATCCCCTTTGCCTCGATCACCAGCTTCATGGCATAGAATTCCCGGTCCATCAGATGCACGGATTCACTCATCGCCTGCTGCAGCTCCTGCAGCGCAGCGGCACTGTTGGAGTTTCTGGACATTTTTTCAATGGCGTCTTCCCTGCGGTTGGTCTCAAAGGCTTCGGTGAAATAGTCATTCAGGAAGCGCACATTGCCGTCGACTGTGAAGCGCTGAACGCTTTCCGTCAGGTAGTCGGAAGCATCCATCAATTCATAGGCAGCTTTTTGCAGTTCGATAAATTCGTCGGTAGCGTCGGAAAGTCGGTAAAAAGTAGCAGAGGAATGATAGGTGGCAAAAAGCAGCAGGCTCGAAGCGATGATCGCAATCACCAGCAGCAATTTATAAACGACCCGTAATGATATTCCTTCATCTTTGATTTTCTTTAATATGTCCATGATATTCCTCACAAAATCACACTCTGATTTCGGGAATGTGAATCACATCAATCCATTGATCACGGAGAAATCTGCGAAACTCAAACAAATCTCCAAGATATGATTATATGCGCATACCTGTTTTTTGACAATTATTTCCGAAAATCTACAGAATAGAACGATAAGCCGGTACATCTGTACCCGGCGCAGGTCGAATAATCTTGTTTCACCATTCCGCATGAATAATCCGTAAGCTGTTGTAAAATGAGAGGAGAATCAGGGCGGCTTTATGTCCCTGCCAAACAGAGTGATATGCGATGACTGAAATAAGCGAAAAATCCAACATTGAAAAGAACGGGAGCGGGAAGCGGGAGGTGCTGCTCTCACTGGTGCAGCTGGCACTGCCGGCGATCGTGCAGCAACTGCTCTCTTCCATCCTGCAATATGTCGATACCGCCATGGTAGGGCATCTGGGTGAGGCCGCCACCGCTGCCGTCAGCACCAGCACCACACCAAACTGGCTGATCCATTCCCTGCCCTACGGGTTCACCATCGGGCTGCTTTCCCTGACATCCCGTGCCTACGGACGCGGTGACCGGGAGGAGATGAAGAAACTGGCCGCCATGGGCTGCCGCGTAGTGCTGATCTTCGGACTGGTCCTGACCGTCATCTGCCTGGGGATCTCCCCTTTCCTGCCGGTCTGGATGCAGGCAGCTCCCGAGATCCGGGATACGGCCTCGTCCTATTTCTTCACCGTCAGCCTTTCCCTGTTGTTTTTCGTCTCCAACAGTGTGTTCGCCGCCTGTATGCAGGCCATCAAAGATACACGAACCCCGATGATCATCAACGTCAGCGCCAATGTGCTGAACGTCCTCCTGAACTGGATGCTGATCTACCGTTTCGGTCTGGGCACACAGGGAGCCGCCATCGCGACCTCAATTTCCACGATGGCCGGCGGGATCGGGATGTTCCTCGCCTTCCTCAGAAAACAGGAGCTTTCCTTCCCGCTGCGGTATGCTCTGAAGCCTGACGGCGCCCTTTTCCGCAAGGTACTGACGATCGCCATCCCCGTGACAGGGACGAACGTCGTCTCCTGCATGGGTTATGTGGTCTTCGCGGGCATGGTCAGCAGCATGGGGGTGACCAATTTCGCCGCGCATTCCATCGCACTGACCGCCGAGGAGATCTTCTACCTGCCCGGTTACGGTATCCGCACCGCCACGTCGGCATTGATCGGGATCGCCATCGGGGAAAAGAACCGTCTGAAATTCAACAATATCCGGCAGGTGAGCCTGATGCTGACCAGTCTGCTGATGATTTTTAATGGAATAATCCTTTATTTTGTTGCTGAACCGCTGATCGGGATTTTCACGAACAGCCGGGAGGTAGAAATCATCGGTGCCAGGCTGCTGCGCATCGTGGCTTTCTGCGAACCGTTCTTCGGGGTGATGGTGGTTTGGGAAGGTATCTTCTACGGGACCGGCAGGACCCGTGCGGTGTTCATCATCGAATCCCTTTCCATGTGGGGCGTGCGGATCCTCGGCACCCGGCTGGTGCTCAATGCCGGTTATGGCTTGTATGAGGTCTGGTACTGCATGATCGCGGATAACATCACAAAGGCCATTGCGCTGACAGCCTATGGGCTCGCGAAGAAGAATGAGCTGTTCATCGGGGAGTGAGGAGTACGGAGTTAAGATTTGGTAGTTGATTGTTGCAGTTCCTTTTGCTATTTACCTTTTACTTTTTACCTTTTACTTGAGATTAGTACCTGATTTTTGTCAGCGTCTTGCACTGGATCGGTTTTTATGCTAAAATAAGTTTCGTTCGGAGAGATGGCCGAGTGGTTTAAGGCGCCTGTCTTGAAAACAGGTGTGGGGCAACTCACCGTGGGTTCGAATCCCTCTCTCTCCGCTGTTGATCCGCCCTCTTCGGCGGATTTTTTATTCCAGGAAAAGATAAGGAAACGCCGATAAATGGGATAATACGGACAGTTCCCGGTGTACCACATCCGGGACACATGGGCCTCGTCCCCAATGCTTATCCAAACCGTCTAATATAAGCCATAACCTAAAACCTATTACCTATCTCCTATATTCTATATCCTATCATCTACCTCAAAAAATCAAGGGCAAACTGCACGGCGAGGGCGGTCCCGCGTTTCAGTACGTCCTCGTCCACGTCATAGATGCTTTGGTGATTGGTCCCGGTAATCCCCTTTTCCGGATTGGCACTGCCGATATAGGTGAAGACACCGGGGATCTTCTGCAGGTACCAGGAAAAATCCTCCGAGCTCATCAGCGTCGGCATATCGGCAAAAATTTCGGAGCCGAACAGCTTTTCAGCCGCGTTTCGGCAGGTTTTTGTGATATCTTCGTAACAATTGTTGACGGGCAGGTTCAGATAAATATAATCCAGCTCCCAGGTGACTTTCATGGCGTCGGCAATGCCGCCGATCATACGGCGCAGCTCTTCCTCAATGCTGCGGTCGGTGCGGAAATGGCGGATCGTCCCTTCGATCTCCACCCGGTCCGGAATGCAGTTATACTGGGTGCCGCCGGAAATCTTACCGATAGTGAGCACCATCGGGTCAGATGGACAGTTAAAGCGGCTGACCAGCAGCTGCAGGTTCATCACCATGGAACAGGCCGCGGTGATGGCGTCAACCCCCAGGTGAGGTGCGCTGCCATGCGCAGTCACGCCATGGACAGTCAGCTTGAAACGGTTGCTGGCCGCCATGCGGAATCCGGGCGTGATATCGATCAGCGGAGCCTGCACGGTGCCCCAGACATGGGTGCCGTAAATCGCATCGGCACCTTCGATGGCACCTTCTTCGATAGCCCATTTCGAGCCGTTTCCGCCTTCTTCCGCAGGCTGGAAAAGCAGACGGACCGTGCCATCGAACTTATCTTTAAGCTCATTGAGGATCTTCGCCGCGCCCAGCTGCATGGCAATGTGGCAGTCGTGCCCGCAGGCGTGCATATAATTGTTTTCACTGGCAAAGGGAAGCCCAGTCTGCTCCCGGACGTTGAGCGCATCGATGTCAGCCCGCAGCACCAGGGTTTTCCCGGGACGGCTGCCGTGGATCTCCGCGGTCAGCCCGGTGTGTTTTTTGAAGAAATGAGGCTCGATCCCCATGGAACGCAGGTCGGCGGCTATGGATTTTGTGGTCTCGATCTCCATTCCGGAGAGCTCCGGATGGGCATGATAATAACGGCGTCTCTCAATGATGTAAGGCTCGATTGCCCCTGCACGTTCGTAAATATCCATAACATTCCCTTTCGCATTCATATAAACTTGCTCTTCTGCTCTCCATTATCTAACAAAATAAACTCTTTTTTCCTAAAACAAAACCAAATCCTGCTCCTATATCCTATTTTCTATCTCCTATATCCTATACATCCACGTTCTCACTTCACTTCATAGATCTGGATGCTGTCCTCAAAGCGGATGGCGATGAAGTGCGAATCGGCGGACCAGCGGGTCTGCAGCACATCCCGTCCGTCAATAGGCAGCTGATACTGCTGTTTGTTCTCTTCCCGGATGATCCAGGTCTGATAACGGGCGTCGGTATAAAACACAAAATTCTCGTCCGGTGACCAGTTGGCATTATTCATCACCGGATAAAGCCGCTCGTCATATTGGATCACGTGATTTTCCTGCTCACGTCCCTTGTGCCCGTGCTTCCGAACCTCTTCCTCAAAAGTCAGCTCACCGGTACGGACATTCGCCCGGTAGATCCGCTCACAGTCGATCCCGCAGCTGCTGGCTACACGAAGGGTATTATTGCCGATCCATTCGATCACGGATTTGTCGGAAGAGAATGCATCTGTTTCCGCAGCAGCATCCGGGAAGAGGTCAATGATATTTTTCAGGCCGGATGCATAATCCGCCACGATCACGGTATAGAGCTTCTCGCTTTGACGGAGGGCAGTAAACGCCAAGCGGGAATGATCCGGACTGAAAGCGAAATCGCCGAAAACATGCAGATCGGTGGTAGAAAGCTCACTCGGGGCAAGACCCTCCGGGATGCGCCCGAAATCATCCGGCTGTTTAGCATCCTCTGCGAAATTCAGCACCACCGCATCACCGGAGAACCAGCCCCAGTAACGGTTGGCCGGTGCGGTATACGCCAGAAGCGGAGCATCCTCAGCCCATTCCATAATGCCGCCATGCAGTCGGTCTTCGAGGATCGATACGCAAACCACCTCGTAGGAATCCAGCGTCATCTCCTCCAGTACCTCGTTGCCCTTCAGGTCCAGCGTAGGCGGCATACTGGTCGGCGTCACCATGGCGGTAAGGGTAGCGCTCTGACTGTCCGTCTGCTGAAAGCTTTCCAGCAGCGTATCACAGGCCGAGAGAACGACCCCGGTCATAATTAGAAGCGTGATCAGTAAAAAAATTTGTTTCATCATTTTAAGGGTTTAGGGGTTAGGATTTACGTAATATGGATTGGGTTTTCGTTATCAGTGATAAGTCTTACTCCTCACTAAATACTCCACACTCCTAATTCCTCACTCCCAACTCCTCACTCCTCACTATTAATTCTCCCAATGCCGCCGCAGTGGCAGCGGCGTATTCTTTGAGATGGGTGATGGAAACGGACCAAACGCTCAGTCCCAGAGTTTCCGCCCGTTCGGCCGCTTTTCCATGCAGATGCAGAACCGGTGCTCCCAGTTCATCGTTCAGTATCTCGATTTCCTGCCAGCTGACCTCACCAATCCCGCAGCCCAGGGCTTTGGCGACTGCCTCCTTGGCGGCAAAACGTCCGGCAAGGTGCTGGTCGTTGTCACCGCAGTATGCTTTCTCTTTTTCCGTATAGACACGATCGATAAAACGCTGCCGGAGCTCAGGTTTCTGCACACGAAAGCGCTCCACCTCGATCAGGTCAATCCCGGTCTTCAGCTGTAAGACCCCTTTCCCTACTCCCAAAACAAACCCTCTTCTGTCCTTATCTCTTATGAGAAGCTCTAAATCCTCTTATCATTGGATCCACATTTTCCATTATTCCGTTATGGCGCGGGATTCTGAAATCGTATTTCCCAGGAAATAACTTGCCCGCGCCATGGTTTTCCGGGGGCTTTGCAGCCCCCATACCCCCGCTTGTGAGATTTTAAAGATACCTCGATTTCTTATTTCTGATTTCCCATAGTTCCTGCCGTGACCCGGATCAGCTTCTCCGGATCGAGCCATTTTCGGGCTGTTTCCAGGATGCTCTCCGCAGTCACAGCCCCGACCCGTGCTGGGATCTGCTGCAGATAGTCCAGTCCCAGATCATGCGTTTCCATGTTCATCAGCAGGGCAGCAGCACCGGAATTACTTTCAAGAGAGAGCGGCAGACTTCCGAGATAAAATGACTTCACATCATCCAGTTCATCAGCGCTCACTTTTTCCGAAGTGAAACGTTTCAATTCCGACATGATCAGATCTGCCGCATTTTCCACATTGGCAGGATTCACACCGGCTTCCACCGTCCAGCACCCGCCATAGGTCAAAGCCGTCAGCGACGACCCGGCATAATAGGCCAGACCGTTTTCTTCACGGACAGTCCGGCCGATCCGTCCCATCATTCCGAATTCGCCGAGAATACTGTTGCCAAGGACCGCATTCAGGTAATCCGGAGCATTCCGGGAGGGTCCCAGTGTTCCCATCAGCAGGGAAATTTCACTTTTTTCCGGGATTTCAATATGCTCCGAAAGCGGATTTTCCGGGAAGGGCACGGCCGGGAAATAATCTGAGGGAGAGAGCATCTCCTGCGATTTCGTCCAACTGCCCAGCTGCTTTTCGCATTCTTCCATGATCTGTTCCGCGGGAAGTCCGCCGGAAACTGTAACGATCGTTCCGCGCGGTCCAAGATACCGCTGCTGGAAATCCAAAAGATCCTGCCGGGTGATGGACATGATTTCTTCCACGGTACTGTAATCGGTACGCCCATAAGGATGATTTTTCCCGAAAAGCAATTCATCAAAGCGTTCGTCCGCCATGCTTTCCGGGTCATGCAGATGCATCTCATAGGCAGAAAGCATACGCTGACGATGGATCTCTGTCTGCGTTTCCGGGAAAATCGGCTCATCTGAGATTTCTTTCAAAATCCCGAGGAGCATGGGCAGGTCTTCTGCCAGGCAGGCTCCATTGAAAGTGAAAGCACGCGGACCGCAGTGGACACCGATCGACGCCCCGGATCCCTCCAACAGCTCACTGAGCGAAGAAAAATCATGGGATCGTGTTCCGTATGTCAGACAGCTGGCAACGAATTCCGCCAGTCCGGTTTTTCCGAGCGGGTCCAGGTAAGAACCACAGGGCATGGATGCATTCACAACAGCCGTGCGGGTACCCGGGTGCTCATGAACCAGAACAGTGCTCCCATTGTTGAGCTGTTTCCGCAGGATATTTTCCGGTCCCGGCATATGATTGAAATGTGAAATTTTTTTCATATTTATTCCAATAATTTATGACCCGCTGGAATAGATCCCCGTCAGGCAGTTTTCCGAGCGGAAATACTTCGCTGCATATTGGCTCACATCCGCCACAGTTACCCGGTCCAGATTTTCAAGGTAATTGACGTACCAGTCCGGACCGGCAAACATGGAGGCATACCCCAGCCAGTAAGCCTGATTGGTGATATTTTCGCAGGAGTAGGCAAACATGGCGCGGGCCTGCTTGCGGGCTTTTTCCAATTCTGACGGGGTTATCCCTTCCCGGATGATCTGCTCCAGCTCCTGATGGACCGTGGATTTGATCTCTTCCGGATCGCGTCCGGGAACAACAAAAGCAGAGAGCGTATAGATATAGGGATCGATGGTCGTCACATAGCCGCCTCCAATTGCCACAGCCAGACCGCGACCGACCAGTTTCCGATAGAAGCGGGAAGTTCGGTTCGCGATGGAGCCCCGTCCGAACATGTTCAGGGAGGAAGGTCCGGAAAGCACACTGTCGAGGATCGTCAGCGGAAAGATATCAGGATCATTTCCGGCCGGCGCCCGCCAGACCATCTGCATGGTGGTGATATCACAGGGACCGTGTTCTTCCAATGTCCGGGCTTCCGGGATCAATCCTTCCGGGACAATTGGGGAGCCCGGGACCTTTCCCGAAGGTGTTTTGCGATAGGAGGATTCGATCTGCCGCAGCATCTCGTCCGTTTCAAAATCCCCGGCCATCACAAGAACAGCATTGTTCGGGACATAATGGCTGCGGTAGTGCTGATAAAGATCATCGCGGGTGATGGCAAACAGGTCTTCTTTTTCGCCGATGATCTCCGTCCCATAGGGATGATTCGGAAAGGCTGCCCTGCGGACCGCTTCATTCAGGCGGAAAGTCGGGTCATTTTCCTGTCCTTCCCGCTCGGATATCACGACCGTGCGCTCTGATTCAACCTCTTCCGGGTCATAGAGTGCGTTGGACATGCGGTCAGCTTCTATCTCGATCGCCAGTCCGATCCTGTCTGCCGGCATGGTCGCGTAAAAGGCGGTCCAGTCCAGGTAGGTGAAAGCGTTCATATGCCCGCCGTTTCTGGAGACCACCCGGTCCAGTTCTTCTGACGGGAAGCGCTTTGTCCCTTTGAATTGCATGTGCTCCACCCAATGAGAAAGTCCCGTCTTCCCTGGCACCTCATTGCGGGAACCGACCCGGTACCACACCCAGTGGCTGATCACCGGTGCCGTATGAATCTCTTTGAGCAGGACGGTCAGTCCGTTGTCAAGTATGTGTTTGGTATAGATTTCAGTCATGAAGGCATGTTCCCTTGTCTGTGTGAAAAACGGGCCTGCAGGAAGCGCAGAAGACAATAAAGCAGTGCAGCAAGAGAAATTATATCACTTGCCAGTTGAATATCGGTTCTTTCAAAGCGAACCGTTATGGTTCCTGCATTTGTCTGCCCGTTTGTTACCGAAACCAGGCCAAGTTCATCCCGCTCAACCGGTATTTTTACCCGCTTTCCGGCCTCATCCGTCAGATAGGCATGATATCCGGTATAAAAAGTCAGTGGGACGCGCATTCTTGCATCACTTACACTCTCCGGCAAACGGAAATCGAAGGTGAATGACAAAGCCTCCCGGATCGGATTTTCCATAACAAAACCGGTGGCATCGCAAATGACGTTATCTCCGGTTTGTTCCGCCAAAGCCCGGTCAAAGCCGACAGGCAGATATTCCGCACCGTGGATGATACTGCTTCGTTCGATCCTGCGGTATTCATTGATGTCGGCACAGCGATTGCTCTGTGTTTCAATCAGGATCGGAAGACCGACGCTGAGGCTGAGAACTGAAAGCGGCAGAAATTGCAGGAGAAGGTTTTTCCCGGAAAGATATTTCTCCATCATTTCCGCGGCATAGATCCCACAGGAAACAGACAGCAAAACCGTCGCGATCATCATAATGCGCCAGGAAAACTGGATGCGGAACAGAAGTGGCAGCAAAAATTGCCAGGGGAAAATATCCGTGCAGGCAATCAGCGCGAAAAAACCGTAAATCGTCAGCCTATCAGCCAGCTTCAACACCGGAGTTTTCATTTTCCGAAGCATTACAAGACGCAATACCGGAAGAATAAGCAGGGACCAGCCGGGATAGACATAACGCACCGCTATACCGTAATTCCACCACCCCGGGAAAATGTGTTCAACGACTTCTTCATTATTCCAGTCATAAAAAAAGCGAAGAAGACTCTGCCATGGCGTATATTGTCCAAGAGAATTGTTGACCGGATCAAGCATGATCAATTTGATCCGCAAATCATTCGTGGCAGTTTGTTCAAACATAGGGAACAGGAACGAAGCACCCAATAACACTGTCAAAACCACGGATTTCAGCAGGGCAAGCAATATTTTTTTATCTGAAAATATTTGTCTTACATGAAGCAGTGTCCAAATTCCGGTGAAGATTCCGGCAATTGCCAGGCTGATCATATGGCATTCCAACAGTCCCGTAAAAGCCAAAGCAAAGATCCACCAGCGTTCAGGATGAGAATGAAATATTTCATAAAGTCCCAGAATGATAAGGGGAAGAAATATAAAGGCCTGGATTTCTCCCAAAGCCGAACGGTAATAAATATCAATCAAGCGATATGCAGAACAGGCATAAAGAATGACCGCCGCATACGACGCTTTTTCCGATTGAGATATTCTTCGGACAGTCAGAAACATTGTGAGAAACGCAAAAAAACTGCAGAGCGCGATAAAGATTTTATAGGCATCCATCACATAAAAGCCCAGTAAAATCAGCAAGGCCGGGATAGTGAGGAAGAAATTCGGATAATAAAACCCGCTGCCATATCCGTATCCATTCAACGCATCCGGGAGAATGCGCACCGGAAAATATCCGGCTCGTAATGCGGCAGCAATCCCCTTGATCTCCGTCAGATGGAAATACAGATCATCCCCGGTAATGAAGGTTTTGCTGCTGAGATAAGGGAATAACGTGAGCGGCGTCAGGATGAGAAGAAATCCAAGCATCCGCATGTTTTCAGCCCTTCCGAGATGCGGAAAACATTTTCTGAACACGCTCGGAGCCAGAACATAAAAAAGAAGGAAAAGGAAAACGATCAGGAATAAGCCGGAAAGCACAGCGTGCCTCATAATTGATTCTTTATACAAAACATAAATAACTGTACCATACAGATCGATTTGAGCAAGATCGTCAATCCATTATCGATTATGTGTTTGGTATAGGTTTCAGTCATAGTATCATTCAACTTGATCAACTTTTTGATATAGAGAAGAAATCTTTGAGCCATAACTCACGATGGTGTTGACCTCCTCATAGCCATCAATCACAGGTGGTTTCCCCGTTTCCGGATCAATCCAATAATAATCCATGGGATAACTAATCCAAACGATCTGATAATCTGTATCAACATTTGGAATTCTAACCAGATTCTGTTGTTCTTCTGTAAGCATAAGGTAAGCTGCTCTTAAATATATACGATAGGGAAAATGCATCCTAACTGATTTTACTTCCGAATTATGGTCAGCAATCCATAAAAGCTGTTGGTAAATGGATGACCCCCAGTAATCTGCCTCATACCCGACCGCAGCGCTTTGACCGATTGGATTATACGCATTATATTCATAAGGATGATTTCCAATTATCATAACAAAATTATAAATCATTGACAAACAAAGAAGAGCAGCCGCGGCGACCCTCAATTTTAGCGAGAATAAACTAAAAATCACATGTAAACCGAAAACAGCAAACAAGATCAGGATTGGATACAGAAAAAAAACATGACGCCAATCGTTATAAATTGTCGGCTGTCTGATCATTTGATAAAGAAGCGTAAACAATAAAACTGCTCCAGCCACCATTAATAAAAGGGGATTTTTTATTTGAACTTTTTCCTGATTTCTTTTGAAAAGAATCACAAGAAAAGCTATTATGCCAATTACGGAAAACAATTGGTAAACAAGCGGAATTGTCAGCACCATCCAACGCAGGTAAAAATCGAATGGAGTTACTTCATTAGGAATCAATTGTCCCCCAAACAATTTAGTTCCTTCCAGTAAATTGTAATCAGAAAAAGTCGATACACAATTTATAGAAAAACGAATCGGGTCAGACCATGACGCAGGAGTAATCAGCAGCCAGATTGGATACGCCAGACAAAGAATTGCCAGCGAAGCCAGAGGAAGCTTTTTCTTTCTGAAAATGCAGTCTGCAATCGAAAAAGTCAGAATAAATACAGCCAGTAAAGCTCCGACGATCCGCGAGCTTACCGTAAATGCAGTTACAATACTGAAATACAGACACCATTTTTTTTCGTATACAGAGGAAATTACTTTTTCGGCAAAAAAAAGACTGATTGTAAACAGTGATGCAAACATCATATCTTTTATGTTGTAAAAAGAATGAGCGAAAAAACGTCCAAAGCTGTATACCATCAAAACACCGGTCAATCCGAGAATGTTTGAGCCAAATAAATTGTGAAATAAGCGGTAAAGACAATAAAGGGAAAGAATATAAATAAGATAAGTATATAAATGTCTCATTCGGTATATATTGCTGGTAGGCATTGATTCTTTCGTTATCACCTGATAAATATCTTCAATAAAAACCAAAGGCAGCTGAATTGCCACGCCATAATATTTTGATTCATAATTATCCAAATCTTCACTACCCTCATTGACCAATACACCGCGATCAAAGAAAGTTCGATTCAACCAGCGATAGGTAACAATACCATGGTTTCGCTGTGTCGGCTCATCAATACTAATACCATAGTCCTTATAAACACAAAGACCAATAACCATGAAAGCGAAAAATAAAAATCCTACAATAATTTTGGCTGGTTTTCTTCTAATATCCATCATGTTTTATCATGCACACCTTTTCTGACAAAGCCATTCCTAACAGAAGATGCTTTACATTATAATCAGAATTATACTTGCTTTTATACAGGCAGGATATGGACACTGTTAGACGATTTGAGTATCAGTAATTTGGGTCAGGTTCATATTTATAACAAATGCTGACAAATAAGATAAGTAAAGAAAGATTTCTGGAAATTTTCCGATATGGATTAACCGGGTTATCAAATACTCTGGTTAATATTTTTATTTACCATTTTTTATTATTAATCGGTGTAGATTATAATCTATCTAACTTCATCGCTATCCTTATCTGTAAAATATATGGATATGTTGTAAACAAACTCTTCGTGTTTCGCTCACATTGCTCTACACGGAAAGAACTGTTGTCCGAAATTGTCAAATATATCCTTTCGAGAGGTTTTTCCGGCCTTATTGACTATTTCGGTCTTTTATTTGCTGTAGAAATACTTCACGGTGACAAGATCATATCAAAATACGTCATCCAGATCATTATAATCGTTATGAATTATTTAACCGGAAAATTTATGGTTTTTAAAAACATAGATACAGGAAAAACAAAAAATGAACTATAACACAGGAAATATTAATAAATACATGACAAAAAACCCTCTAAAAAAACAGAGAGTTGAAAAACTGAATCATACGATCATTTCTTCGGTCGGTAAATATCTAAAAGACAATAACGAAACAGATATTAGTATAATGGATGCAGGAAGTGGTGAAGGGTTCATTGATTCACTTCTGATAAAAACGTACCCTTCTATAAAAATAACAGGGGTTGAATATACATCAGAAGCCATACAAATTGCAAGGAAAATGAATCCGTCTGTAGAATACCTGCAAGGAGATATTACGAATCTACTCTTTGAAGATAACAAGTTTGATATCGTTCTCTGCACCGAGGTGCTTGAACACATCAAAAACCCTGAAAAAGCATTGAAGGAGATATTAAGAGTTACGAAAAACCATCTCCTGGTTACAGTTCCCCATGAGCCGTGGTTCTGTATGGGTAATTTATTGGTTCTGAAAAATATTCGACGGTTTGGCAATCCTGTTGATCATGTAAATCACTGGACAAAAAACAGTTTCAGAAAATTTCTAAATGAAAATCTGGGCAACAATTCGTGTTTGAACAGTTTATCATCATGTTTCCCGTGGATTGTTGCAGAAATCATAAAGAAATAATTAAACTAAACTGTATTATAAACGAATCATAAGATTACAGTTATTCATCTTCAGACGAGATAACTTCTGCGATACGCGTGTGATTTTGTCCGCGGTTGCCGAGTTTATCCAGCATCATTTCGCAGGAAAGTCCTGTCGCAAAAAACTGGAAACCTATGGTAATCAGCAAAACACCCAAGGAAAGCAGAGGCCGTGTTCCGATTCTCTGCCCACCAAACCATTGAACGGTCAATATCAGACAAATAATGATCCCAGCCGTACACATGAGCAGTCCCGGACGTCCGAAAAAGTGCATCGGTCGGTCACCGTAATGCAGCAGAAAAGAACTGGTCATGGCATCAAACAATCCGCGCAGATAGCGTTCAAAACCATATTTTGAGTATCCATGCTCCCGGGGATGGTGTTCTACGGCAACTTCGCCGGTAGAAAAACCAAGCCGCTTGGCAAGAATCGGTATATAGCGGTGCATTTCACCATAAAGATTTATATTGCTGTAAACAATTCTTCGATATGTCTTGAAACCACAGTTGAAATCATGAATCTGTATGCCGGACATTTTTGCCGTAACAGCATTGAACAGCTTTGATGGCAATCTCTTTTCCAGTGGGTCATGACGAATCTGTTTCCACCCGGAGACGACATCATACCCTTCACCCAATTTAGCTATCAATTTCGGAATTTCAAACGGGTCATCCTGGAGATCCGCATCCATAGTTATAGCGACATCTCCGCTTGCCCGTTCAAATCCTGCCTGAAGTGCTGCTGCCTTTCCGAAATTTTTACGGAATCGAATCAAAACAACGGAAAATTCATCACTGTCATTATTACTAATATCCGAAATTATATGCTGAATTACTGCTGATGAACCATCTGAAGAACCGTCATCTATGAAAATAATTTCATAGTTGTGATAATTATTTTGTTTACAGCTCAATTGAATTCGAGAAAACAATTCATTGAGACTTTCCTCTTCATTATAGACCGGAATGATAAATGATAAAGACCTCTCCATATAAACCTGCACTGACAATTATACTTCTCTTTTACTCACAAACTGATTCCGGTGTTTTTTCAGCACGCTCAGCAAAATCAACAGGATCGAACCAGATGTAATAATTTCTCCCGTTATTTGAACAATGGTTTTCTGATAGCTCACAGAGACCGTGCCCCGGGTGACTCCCATATTGCTGAGGCTGACGAGGCCGCGTTCATCCCAGGTGATTTCCGGATGAAGAACGGTTCCATCCTCCGTTGTCAAGATACCCCTGAAACCGGTGTAATAAATCAGTGGTACAGAAAAACGGACTTCACCGCAGTCTTCAGGCAGCTGATAAGAGAAACGAAAACCAAGCTTTTGCCGTTTGTGCGATGTAACACCCAACGGGATATCACTTTGGGTCAACTGAACGCTGTCCGCATTTTTGTACGGATACTCTGCATCGAGAGTTACCGGCAAATATTCCTCTCCGCTGACACGATTGTCCTGCATCACAAAATCACTTTTGTTCACAGCGCGATGAATGGCAGCTTCCTTCAGGACAGGGAAGGCTGTGGAAAAGAAACAAACAATAAACAGGGCGGCAATCAACAGAATCGAAGGGCATTTCTTCGCGATCTCAGCAGAATAGATACCGCCTGCCAGACACATCATAACAGTTACAGGCAGTAAAAACCGGTAAGCGAACTGGATCCGTGAGACAAAGGGCAGAAATAATTGATGATCCCAGGGGAAGGATCTTGTACACATCCAAATGACGGGAATGGAAAACAGCAGAAGGAAATCCGCAATTTTGATGATCCCCTGCCGCTTTTTCCACACAAGAATGCCCAATACAGGGACCAGCAGCATTGACCATCCGGGATAAACGGAATCAGCCTGCCAAATCCCGCTCCAGGGCTTAAAACGGATCAAAAGATTCGCAGCCGGAAATGCATAATTCGTAATATTGAATCCCACATCACCGCACACCACCTGATTGATTTTCAATCCCGGATTCGTGAGACTTTGCTCCAGCATGGGCATCCAGAAAAAGGCATCAATGAGAGCCACGGCAATCACGGATTTGAGCAGCGCGATGAGGATCCGGCGATCACGCAAAATCTTCCGCAGCTGCGTCAGCAGGAACAGGGCTGTTAAAACAACGGCAATGATCACGCTGATCAGATGGCTGCAAACGATACCAAGGAATCCCACAGCAAAAAACGGCCATTTTTCGGTATGGTCATGGAAAATCTCATAAAGACCAAGCAAAATCAGCGGATAAAACACTGACGCCTGAACTTCACCGACCGCAGCCCGATTATAGATGATAATCAGCCGATAAGCAGCACAGGCCATCAAAACCGCCGAAGCAGCGGCAGCGGTCCTGTTTCCAGTGAGTCGTAATGCAGTGAACCAGATCGAAGCCAGGGAAAAGAAAGTGCAAACCACCAGAAAAACATTGTAAGCCGTCAGCAAATCAAATCCGAGAAGCAGCAGCAAAGCCGGAAAATACAAAAAGACATCCGGATAGAAAAATCCGACACCGTAACCATAGTCATTCAGCCAGTAAAGCTGGTCACGCACCGGGAAATAACCGGCCTGTATACTCTCAGCCAGACCTTTCATCCGTGTGGCATGAAAGAACATGTCGTCACCGTGAATATAGACATCTCCCTTCAGTATCGGATAAGAGACGGCTGCAGTCAAAAGGATGAGGAACAGCAGGGCCAGCTCATTTTCACGTTTTGCAAAAGGCGGGAAGAGTTTCCAAAGCAAACCCGGGTTGCAAAGCCGCAGATACAGCCCAAACGTGAACAGAACCAGCAGGGATGAAACTGTCAAATGCCGCAGCACCGATTCTCTGGTGAGGACATGATCAGCGGTGATCCTGATCCGCTCCAGTGAGACTCTGGCCTGTCCGGAATCGTAGCGAATACCAATCCGCACCTGTTTCGGAGTCCCGCTGATTTCAAACGGAAGAACCGGATCCACCGTACCATCCGGCAGGTCAGTATAAAAGACTGTGTTTTCATCACCGTCAACAAGGAAAATCCCATTGTCATTGCCTTCGACAGTGAGAACAGGCGCAAGCAGATAGGAACCGGGTTTCAGCGTCACAGGCCCATTGACAACATAATCCCGCTTTGGG
>CAYWGX010000010.1:0-28193 GCA_964457635.1 uncultured Leptolinea sp. | reverse complement strand
TGCCCCGCATGCTCTGGATCTTCGCGGAAACATCACCCGGCAGCATACCGCCTTCCGGCCCATTGACATCGGAAAGATCCCGCTGCACTGTCTGCTGCTGCGGGGGCGGTGCCGATTGAGCTTTTTTCTTCTGCTCGTTTTCCTGTTCCGCAAATTTACCCATTTTTCCCGGCCTTTCTCTAAAGCTGCCTTGCTCTGCTTTTTCCTGATGTAATATTATTTTCCCGAATCACTATTAAGTATTATACACAAAAAAAAACGATTTATATCTTATTTTTAATTATTTTTCCGGCAAATTAACCAAATTCTAATCTTTTCCCGTGAAAAGATTACACAGCTATTAATTTAATATACCATATCTTATAAGGAAACAAGGCAAATTTGGAAGTTTCTGATGTTCCAATCTGGAACAATCCCTGGTTTCCAAATTACAAACCCAACACCTGTGCATGGGTTCCGGGCCGGGCGAAGCTCCAGCCCCGCATATAACCAGGCGAAGCCTGTACCTTACGGGGCTGGCCACAGCCCCCATACCCCCGCCGAATAGTTTTTAGAGGTTCCCTTAAGACAATTACAGTAATACAGAATATGAGAAACGCACATCAGGTATACTTCCGCTGTTCTGGGTTCGCCACCACCAATATTGAGCAATTACCCTTCCAAAAGCCAATCAACTGCATTAACAACTTCAATTCCTTCATAATTTCCGGTTGCAAAGCGATCCAAAGTAAGCACAGTTTTCGGATAATTATCTCTCACAGCTGTCAGAGAAGCCATTTCACGGTCAAATGTACTTTTTTCAACCATTGAAGCCGTTACCTGAAAGTAGCTTTTATTTTCATTTCTCTGCGCAATAAAATCAATTTCCAGATCCCCAACCATACCGATATTAACCTTATATCCCCGGCGGAGAAGTTCAAGGTAGACAATATTCTCAAGCATGAAACCCAGATCATAACCACTGCGGGAAAGAAGATGGCGGCGTAACCCCAAATCTGCCATATAGTATTTTCGATTCTGTTTCAACAGTTGTTTCCCGATCACATCATAGCGTTCCGCAGTATAAAAAACATAAGGCTCCACAAGTGCCTCAATATAATCACTGATCGTAGACTGTGAAACTTTTCGACCGGTTGAAGTTATATAATCTGTAACCTTTCTGTCGGAGACCGGGTTCCCAATTGAGCTTGCAAGGAATTTCGCAATATTTTTCAACAGAGTAAGGTCTGTAATCTTCCGCTTATTGGGATCAGTCTCACGACGCTTTTGTCGTAGTTCGATATCTTTCACAATGATCGTATTGTAAATACCTTCCAGGTAATCATCAGCCAGGCGTACGCGGTCCGGGCACAGCATAACATAAGGAAATCCACCCCATCGTATGTAATCAACAAAAGCATCATCCCGGGATTTTCCCTGATTTTCAAAAAAATATCTAAATGACAACGGCATCATGTTTATCTCAACATAACGACCCGACAGAAGGGTTGCCAATTCTCCGGACAGCAGATATGCATTCGACCCGGTGATATAAAGATCAACGTTGTTCTGAATATAGAGACTGTTCACAGCTTTTTGAAAATCCGGTACCAATTGGATCTCATCCAGAAAAATATAATTCATCTTATCAGGGTGAAGCTTTCCGGAAACATATTCGTACAGTTTATGATAATCAAGTAAATTTTCATTTGCAAGATCTTCAAAATTAAGTGAAATGATCTGTTTTGTATCAACACCCTCATCTAACAATCGATTTCTGTATAGTTGGAGCAGTGTGGATTTTCCGCATCGGCGAATACCGGTAATAACCTTTATCACGTTCTGGTCACGCCATAAATTCAACTTTTCAAGATATTCTGTTTGCGGAAACATTATTTTCTCCTGTCAATATTAAACTATTTAACAAATCATTATATTCCCGAAATCGGTATATTTTTATGTATAATACCATAATATTCCCGATTTAGGGAATATGATGGCAGATGAAAAGTGTTACTCAGGAGGGTCAGTTACCATCTGTCAGTGTTCAAAATAAATCAGGAAATGCAGCATCTTCCTGATTCCTGATCACTGAATTATCCGATGGGAATAAACACCTTCCCCATCTTCTGGTATTCCCGTTCGACACCATGCAGCAGGTCATCACGGGAAAGAGGACGCTTGTTCCGGGCAGCCTCATAGATCGCCCACACCACCGCGTTGCGGATGCCGCCGCCGGCAATTTTGTAAGCCGCAGCAAAGGGGTGCAGGTCAATTTCGCTTTCCTTTTCAATGTTTTCCGGAAGCAGCAGCTGCCACAGGCGCAGCCGGGTCTCCTCATCCGGGAAGGGGAAGTCGATGATAAAGTGAATACGCCGGGCAAAAGCCTCATCCAGGTTTGCGCCCAGGTTCGTCGCCATCAGCACGATGCCGTCGTAAGTCTCAATACGCTGCAGCAGATAGCCTACCTCGATGTTGGCATAGCGGTCATGGGAATCGCCCACTTCCGAACGCCGTCCGAAGAGGGAATCCGCCTCATCAAAAAACAGGATCACATTAGAGTTCTGAGCTTCCGTGAAGACCCGCTCCAGGTTCTTTTCCGTCTCTCCGATATACTTGCTGACGATGGTGGAAAGATCCACCCGATAGAGCTCCAACCCCAGTTCCCCCGCGATCGCCTGGGCAGAAAGGGTCTTTCCCGTTCCCGGAACACCGGTGAACAAAGCGGAGATACCTCGTCCTGAGACCAGCTTTTTGCCGACGCCCCAATCCTCCAGCACCATCGCACGATTGCGGGCCATTGCGATGAGCGCGTCGATCTCAGCCGCCTGTTTCTGCGGCAGGATCAGGTCCTTCAGCGTATAGCGTGCTGTCATCTGTTTGGCAAGATCCGAGAGATGATGCATGGAGCTCTTCCGTGCACCCTCATAGAGATCCGTGATGCCCAGGTTCCTGCCCTCGGTGACCGCCTTTCCCAGGCCGAAATTTACCGCTGCACGGATCTGAACCGAGTTCAGGATAAACTGTCCGGCCAGGGTCCGCAGCTCATCTTCATTCATTTTCTCATCCAGGTCCAGCCCCGTAAGCCGCTCTTTCCAGACGTCAAAGCGCTGGGAACCGCTCAGCCCCTCCACAGGAAGCCGCAGCAACAGACGTTTTTCGCTCATCTCATAGGGAGAAAAAACAAAGGAACGGCCGGTGAGCAAAACCACCGGTACAGCCCATTTTTCCAGAACAAGCCCCACCCGTGCGGGGAAGATTCCACCGGAATCGATCCAGCGGTTGAGGCCCGTCATCACCAACACGCCCCGGTTCATTTGCGCATCCCGCAGCGCCAGCTGCAGCAATGGAATCGTTTCCGCATCATCCAATCCGGAAAAATCCAGCTTCAGCATCGGACGCTCGAGCTCATCAGCCAATGCTTCGGCCGCATACTGCAGACGTTCCTGGTCCGGACCAAAGAGGGAAACCAGCGGCACAGGTTCCCGTTCAAACTCTGCTACCTCAATGGCAGCAGCCGCATTTACAAAACTCCCGTCCTTATTGTTTATACTATGCGAAACTTCAATCCACTCCGCAGTATCCTGATAATACCCGAGTGAACGGGTCCCGTTCAGCCAGGCCAGCAGCCCGGGCGCAGGACGGTAGGTCGTCAGCGGACCCGGTTCCGGCACATTTCCCACCGTCTCCACCAGTCTCAGGGAGAGCAGTTTTCCTTCCGGGCCCAGCAGCTCCGCGTAACGATAGCGATCCATTCCGTCCGGAGCGATTAAGGCCAGCAGCAGGTCCATACGCGGTTCTTCGCTGTTCTGGAAGAGCTTGTAGATCCTGCGGAAACGTTCATCCGCATTACAGGCCAGGATCGCCGTCAGCAGCAGCATTTCATTGGCGTCCAATCCAAGACGGTCGCGCAGCAGTTCAATGCGAGGCAGCTTTCCATCCGCCTTTGCAGCGGCATAAAGTTCATCCTGCTGCTTCGAGAGCATATCCGACATTTCCGCGCAGAACAGCACCTCCTGATCGCTCAATCCGGGATCCTTGATCTCCGCAGTGTCAAGCGCATCCGCCATGTAATCCTTTGCATCTCCGCGGGTTTCTTCGGGGCAGAGGTTCAGCAGCGTCAGAAGCCGCAGGTCCAGCAGCTTCAGGTAATTTTGAAAATACTGATTGTTTTCAGGCATTCGTTTTTGTCCTATTGTCCGAAAGGCGGCTATTCAAGCCCGTAATAGTCACGGTTTTTCTGAAGGATAGCATTCGATAAGGCACCCACATCTGCCGGCTCGAACTGATTTTTACCCGTATAACGAACCAATTCAAGCTTGACCTGCTCATCCGGGTCGGCATTAAAGTTTAATTTTCCATAGCAGGGGATATCATCATCCAAATCCTTCAATGCTGCACGGATATTGCTGCGGAAGGAGCTGAGATATTCCTGATGGCTCTCATGCTGCCTTTCCTCAGATTGGAACCACAAGCTGATCCCGGAGGGCTCGGCAGGCTGATCTTTCATCGCCTGCTGCAGTGCCCTGACCATGATCTGCCCCGCGGAATAACCGACGGCTTCCGCACGGCTCGTAATACCGGCAGGACAGCTGGCTATATTCACATGCGGCTGAATAAAAAACACATTATCCGCATTAAGAATATCCTGTGAGAGGTCCATAGGTTCATATCCAACCATGTAAAAAAATGGGTGAAGTCCCTGATCTTCCCAGGCATGCCACACGATTTCCAGGTTATCCGCTGAGGCCTGATCCTCGCCGATGATGACCACTGCGGAAACATTTTTAAGATCCTCAGGAACACTGACCCAGGCAGCCTGGACCGCAGTAACCAGATCCGAATCCATCGGAAACGACATATAACTCTGCACATCATAACCGTTATCAATAATGTTCTGCGTGATCTTAACAGCAGCTTCATTTCCGTTGAAATTATCCTCAAAAAACACAGAAACCTTGTTTCCGACAACGGGAAGCGCCCGGCCACCGAACACATAGGTGTTCAGAAAATCATTGATGTTGCTCATGAACAAAGTATCGAAAAATTCAGCATATTTATCCGAACTGGCCGTCAAGCGGAAAGAATACTCATTCCCGATGTTATCCGGAGAAAGGTTCCCGTCTGCAAAGGGAATAAGCATCGGAATTTTAAAAAAGTTCATTTCCATGGAAGTGTACATGGTGGTTTCATCACTGGAAGTACCGACGGTCATCAGCACCTCATTGGAAGAAAAGAAGTCATTAACTTTTCTGTTATAAGCCTGTACATCCGTGCCGCCACTAATCAGGATCTCATCAATTTCAAGGGATCCTTTTCCATCCGCAACACCCTTTTCAAAACCCTGCCGGGAGAGCTTGACATACTCCCGGATAGACTGATCATTAAAGTTCAGTGTATCTCCCTTCAAAGTGGAAGCTGTCACCGGGGCATCCCAAACCGAGGCAACCCGCAGCGGCCCGCTTACTGCCTTTTTCTGCGTATTGTTATAGATAATGATCCCCACAACCGTCAGCAGGATCACAATGATGAGAATAATAATGATCGTCTTTTTCTTCATGCCACATCATCCCTTTCATTCACCGGACATCAACCATCTACACCGGCATTCCTATATCCTATATCCTATATCCTATTTCTGATTTAATTCAGCTCCATCCCGATCAGCATCTGTCTGCCGTCACTCCAGGCAGCCACATAGCACTGCGGATAAAAGCCGTTGTTCACATAAATCAGCTGCGTTCCGACTTTGGTCTGCACCCTGCCCCAGCAGCCCTCATCCACGATTTCGGAAAGCTCCGGCTCCCCGTTTTCATTGGTGATCTGCATCGGCTCCTCGGCAGAGCAGTACAGCGGCTGATAGAGCTGGGAACAATAGACCGTGAAGGGCTGCAGCAGCATTTCGGCACTGCCCGCACCGCCAAAGCGCAGCGTACCCGGTATGGAGATATCCGTATCGGTATCCATCAGCGTTGCCACCTTCAGCGCAAAGGTCAGGTCTTCCGCCTCATACTTCCCGGTCGCCGCACCGACCAGCGGACTGCCCGCATAGCGCACGGTCAGGCTGAGGATCGTCACCGCATCCTCCAGTGCCTCCCGGACCGTCCGTCCGTCATCCAGCATCTCGAAGGAGCCGAAATCCAGCTCAAAATAGACATGGTCATCCGTCACGGAGCGCGGCTTGAGCAGGATCTGATGATCCACCGGAGAACTCTGCATCCCGGTCTGATAGCGCACTTCCAGGCTCAGCAGCGACTCATCCAATGCAGCTCCTCCGCTCACCTCATAGCGGAAGATGACCGGATAGACCTGATATTCCGAACCGGAGCTGTCACGGATCTCCCGCGGCAGGAAGGAATCCACATTCCAGCCGCCGATATCCATGGAAGCATAGCCCATCTCCTCCAGATTCGCCTGGACGGACTGGACAGAAATCATATCCAGATTACTCAGCGAACCTTCCGGCTCCGGTGAGAACGTCACCTTATTGCGATGGACGCTGAAGGTCTTCCTGACCGCTTCCGAGGGCTCATTATAGGGGTCCCCGTTATAGACCGCAAACAGGCTGAGATCCGTGCCGCAGACATCGCTGTAATTATCATAATTGTAATCCGTGCACTGCGGGATAAAGCTGCAGCGCAGCACGCCCGTTTCAAAATCCGGGAAGCAGTCGGCAGGCATCCGGATGCCGCTTGCTTCGTATCCGGCGATCAGCTGCAGCGAATCAAAGGAATCCAGCGAGCCGCTGAAAGTCACGTCAAAGGCTACCTCCTCGTCCACGCGGACTTCATCGACCTGTTCTCCGGTCAGCGGTGAGCTGAAGTCGGAAAGGGAAATGGACGTGGCCTTGCGTTCGATGCGGGAAGGCAGCAGGATCGCATTCATCCCGGCCGGGTTATTGATCTCCCAGCCATCGATCCAGGCCTCCATGATCAGCTCCCGCAGATTGCCTTCAAGGCTCAGTCCGCCGTGATCAAAGCTGAAGTCATAACGGGCGATAAAGGTCTCCCCGTCCCGATAGAAATTCAGCCCGATCTCACCGCCCGGCAGCATGCCCCAGCGGATGTGGAGCGGCTCGAACCAGTCGATGACCAGGCCCTCCTCATCCACAGCCACCGCGTTCATAATGCTGCGGTACTGCGGCTGCGGGGTGAGATAGAACTGCAGCTGATAGTCATCTCCGACGATAAAGGCGTCATCATCGGAAGCCGAAAGCGGCATTTCTTCCCCGGCATGCAGCAGCTTCACAGAGAGGTCCAGCACCGGAGCCGTGATCGGCTGGATGTGGAAATTCTGTGACGGAGACCAGGTAACGTTGAACAGCGCCTCCACAGCGGTCGAGTTGAAGTCAAAGTGCATATCCGATTCCGTACCGGTGGGCATATCAAACCAGGCATCGCATTTCGCAATGCCGGCCTCGTCCAGGTCATAGAAGCCCTGGCAGTTCGTCAGATAGTTATATTCCCAATCACAGGTCAGCGCAGAGCCGGCACCGTTCAGGATGGCACGGGCATATTCGGAAAGTCCGCCGCTGTCATCCGTGACCCGGGCATAGAGCTCCGTCGGCTGCTTGATGAGCATGTTCTGCGGGACATCCAGCGTCACATTCAGGTTCCCGCGCCGGAAAGCCGGTCCGTTCATCACCACCTCAGCCGATCCGTTATAAGCCGACGAGTCCAGCCGCATCCGCAGCGGACCGGCTGAGAGGTTCTCCCGCATGGTCTGCGGGAAATAGAAACCGCAGGAGGTCTCCCAGCTGTTTTCCCCGCTCGGGGCCAGTGTACCGAGCGTATAACCCTCGGCAGCCGGCGTGATGCAGTCGGGCAGGCTGCCGTTATAAGCCAGCTCGTCCAGCACATTCCAGTAGATCACCACGGAATCACCGGGCTGGGGCTGGGAATTTGTATAAAGATCACCGACATCCACCTTCAGCGTGTAAAAAGCCGGAGCTTCGATGCCGGAATAACGGTTGGGATGTTCACCCACCGTCCGGTACAGGGTATTGATCCAACCGCCCGCGATCTGCTCGGCAGGCTCGGACTCCGGCTCCATGCGCAGGGTGAGGGACGGCGTCAGCACGGCGTTGGACTTCTCGATCCGCGCCACGTAGACATCAGCCGAGGGAGCATATTCAATGCTGAAGAGCTGCTCCAGGCCCGGCGCATTCAAAGCAAAGTGCATGTTGGAAGCCTGCCCGGTGGGCTGGTCAAAGCGCAGCGTGCAGCTGTCCTCCCCGGACGTACCCAGGTCAAAGGAGCCCTGACAGCTCATGGCAGTATTATAGATCCAGTCCGTGTAAAGGTTCGCGCCGGTCTGGGAGAGGATCGTCCGGGTGTAGTCGGAAAGGCCGCCGGTCTCATCACTCAGGGAGGCGCTGATGAGCATATCCTGATTCAGGACCATCTTCGCGGGCACATCCAGGTTCACCTTCAGCTTCTGTTTCGCGAAAGGCCGCGTGGTGACCGGAACGGAAGCGCTTGTGCTGTACATACCGGAGACCAGCTCCATCTGCAGCACTTCCCCGGCAGTGTCCGCGGATATCGTCACCGGGAAGCGGAAGGAGCACTCCGCCTGCCAGGTACCCTCTTCGGTCCGGTAGAGATTGCCCAGCGTGTAGCCGTTCCCGGAAGGAGTCAGGCAGGAGGGCAGGTCACCGGACTGTGCCAGGGCGTCCAGCACACTCCAGCGCACCTGCACGGAGTCGCTGAGTTGGGGCGTCCGCACCGCGGAAACGCCGTTGATGATCGCCTTGAGGGTATACAGGGCGGGCAGTCCATAACCGCCGTTCAGGTTCGGGAAATCATTCAAGGTCCGATAAAGCGCACCGATCCCGCCGCTGCCGATTTGCTCAGCCGGGGCGGCATCTTCCGTCACCTGCAGCGTCAGGGAAGGATCGAGCACCGCCTGCCGCTTGACGATCGAGGTCGGCAGAGTGAGATTCAAATCGCCGACGTGATAGGCATTGTCATTCAGGTGCAGCAGCGCAGCAGCCGCAGATGGATTGCTGATGCTGCCCGGCACAAAGGTGCAGGAAGCGCTGTAGCGTCCCTGGCTGACTTCCGTCAGGTCAAAATGGGTCATGCCGTCCGGACCCACCGCACAGACCTCCCCGAACTGCGCGGCGATCGCCCAGTCTTCGGAGTTCTGCAGACCGGCCGCCCAGTTTTCCGGCCAGCTCAGGTCCGCGGAGAAAGACTTGCCGGCGGGCAGCGCTTCGCCCCAGTCGGCAGGGAATTTGTAAGTAAATGTATAGACATCATCCGCGTTGAACACCCCGCAGGGCACCATGTCAGAGCAGACCAGGTTCCCCCGGCTGTCGGTGACCTGGACCTGATGAGTTGCGGCAAATTTCGCCACGTTCACCGGGTAATAATTCCAGCTCAGGCTGTCCATGGCAAAGCTCTCCACGGCATCAGGCGCCGGGAAGACGTTCGGCTCAACAGAAAATTCAATCGGATTGGCCGCCAGCCAGGTGCTGTCCGTGAAGCGCAGCTCACAGCGGAAGCTGTTATTGGTTGATTCATTCCACAGCCCGCCCGGGATGGAGAGCGAAGTTCCGTCCCCGCTCAGGTAATCGAAGCAGCCGGACATCGGGTCCAGCGGAGCGGAGAGCAGACTGGCGGGGAGGTTCACCACCACCGCCGCGCTGTCATTCATGGGCCTGTCAGAGTCGATCCGGAGATAATACGGCTCGCCCACATAGATCGTGGAGCCGTAAATCAGATTATTGTCGGCCTCATCCCGCAGGGACGGGGTCAGCTGCACCGGACGTACGCTCAGCGTGAGCTCGATCACGGGCTGAGCTTCTTCGGTCGCCGGGACTTCTGTCTCAGTGGGTGTGACTTCAGCCTCGGCTGTCGCCTCTTCCGTCGGGACGGGGGTCGTCTCCGCTGTTTCAGTCAGCGGGGTTTCTGTCTCAGCAGAGGTTTCCGTCGGGACGGGGGTCTCTTCGGTGACTTCAGCCACCGGGACAAGGGTCGGCAGGGTCTCTGCCGGGATGATCTGCGCAGGCAGGCTCAGCTTCAAATCGCTGACCGCCCAGGCGTTGTCGTTCAAATGTAAGGTGACAGCTTCGGCAGTGTCGGCGGAGCTCAGCCCGACCGGGGAGAAAGAGCAGGAGCCCTCATAGCGTCCTTCCTCGATCTCCCTCAGGGTCAGCTCACTGCGTCCGGATTCGTCCACCGGGCAGGCGCTGCCGATTTGCCCGGCCAGCTCCTGATTGAATGTCTGCCGCAGGGCGTCGGCCCAGTCCGCCGGCCAGCTCATGTCAGCAGAGAAGGTCCTCCCGCCCGGCAGGGCACTGCCCCACTCGGCAGGGAAGCGATAGGTCAGGATGTAGGTCTCAGCTTCATTGAACACCCCGCAGGGAACGGTATCGGAGCAGAGCAGATTACCGTGGCTGTCGGTGATCTGCAGCTGATGGGATGCCGGCCGCTGTGCGATGTTCACCGGATACTGGCTCCAGCTCAGCGGAGCCATCTCAAAAGTCTCCTCAGCAGGGCGCCCGCTGGGGACGATCGTGAAGGTAAGAGGCGCAGCCGTGACCCAGGTGCTTTCGGTGAAGGAGAGTCCGCAGCTGAAGACGCTGCCATTCTCCTCATTCCAGCGGCTGCCGGAGATCATCAGAGCCGTACCATCACTGTTCAGGAACTGCAGACACTCCGAATCCGGGGCGATCGGCGCATTGCGGATGGATTCCGGCAGAGCCGCATAGACCGTCACGGAGTTATTCATCGGAGTGTCCGCGCTCAGGCGCAGGGTATAAGGGTCGCCCACATAGAGGACGGAGTTATACATCAATGTGCTGCCTTCTTCATCCAGCAGCGCAGGCGTGAGGATGACGGTCTTCACCGTCACGGGAACCTCCAGAGGAGCACCCTCCTGCACACCGGTAATTAAATAGGAAGCGGACTGTTCCGCAAAAATGCCGTTGGCGTCGGTGAAGCGCACATCCAGCTCATAGTCGCCGGCAAAGGGCAGCTCTTCCATCTCGAAGGTCACCCGCATGGATGTGGTATCTTCATTGTCCGGGAGCATGTTCATGGTCTGGCACTCGTCCCCGGGCTGGCCCACCGGGCACAGCAGGGCGGAGAGCCGGGTCTGTGCCTCGGCAAAGGAGATCTGTTCGTCGGAGTTCAGCGTGATGGTGAAGACCAGCGGATCCCCGGCGGAAAGTGAGGAGCCGTCCACCGGGATGCGCTCGGAGATGATTTCTTCCGCGGCTGTTTCCTCTTCCAGAATTTCCTGGCCGAGAGCAGCGCCGATCCCGAAGCAGAGAAGCAGGAAAATCAGAAATAAGAAATATGGAATAAGAGAGAAAACTGCCGTCCCGCTCCTCTTCACAGATCGCATTCTTTTCATATTCTTTCCGTTTTCTTTCATTTTCTCATCCTCCCAACCATCTCCGCCATAAACAATTTTCTTCAAACTTATGCTCCGAATCCGGATTCACCAATGCTTCATGATAATAAGGCTTTCTGAATCCTGGCCCCTGAATCCTTCTTCAAACTTCCTTCTTCATTATTTCTGATTTCTCTTTTCCCCGCAACATACTTTTGGTTCGGGCTGCTGGGTTTATCAGGAAGCGTCCTGTACAGCAAGCCTTTTTCCAACAGCGGCATAATCAATTTCTGCCTGATATATCGCTCAGATTTGATACCCATATATTGCTGAATTTCCGCCTTTGATTTCGGTTCTGAACAAAAGTCCAGCAGTTTAGCTTCGTCACCAGCTTCGTCACTAATCTTCTCAGCCTGGTCACTAACCTCGTCACCGGGATCTTCGCGAATCTCGCTGTAAACTTCGTCACTTTCTGCATACGTGACTCCGGCACCGCACTACGACACTCTCTTTTTTCTCTTCCTTCTTCCTTCTTCATCATTTCTGATTTCTGATTTCTGATTTCTGATTTACTATTGGTTTCCCAGGCTCAGCGACATGGTGATCGCCGAAGCCGGTTGGGTGGTCAGCGCAAACCCACTTTCCGTGGTTATATCATCAAAATAATCAGGGAATAATTTTGCCCAGACATAGAAATACTGCGTATATGTCGGAGACGTGTCCAGCGTCCTGCCATCCTTTCTCCAAAAAGAAAACGTATAAGGGTTGGTCCCAGTGTGTTCTGTCGAATATATATTAGAATAACCAGCAGTAGAAGCATCCCATTTTGAGAAACTAAACGGTAAATAATCAGTTGGAGATTGCTCATATTTATCGGATGAATTATTGAAATGCGCATAGAGATCCTTAAAATCCTTACCGCTTGGATCCATATATTTCAATAAACCGTCCATACCGCTGAGGGTATATTTCATGGTGAACTTTTTCCGGTCAGAAGAGAAGTACGCTTCATTCACTGTGATTTTCGGGGTCTGACGAGACGCCATATTTCCTACACATTTATCCGAGCTGTAGAAATAGTTGTCTCCATTTGCGTCATACCATGCATAAACATGATAATATCCGTCCGTATAATTCATTTTCATGAAAACATATTTTTCGACTTTGTAACCTGAACCGGATTCCACATCAGATTTAATGACCGTACCACCGCAGGTGTTTATCTTATCAGACAGGTCATAAGAACATGTTATCGGGGCATCTTTTTCATTTTCTAAAATAAGGGTAATACGCCCGGTAGGTGTCGCTTCATATGAATCCCTTATGTTGTATCTAAATGCGACCTGCACAAACATATACTTACCCTGAACATACACCGGCCAGGCAGTATTGTAGCTATTAGTGGATAAATATACATATGTGCTTCCCTTATTGATGGAATAAGGTGTTTCTATATAAGGATATTCCGACTGATCCAGCCATTCGCTGAACAGACTGGCACGGAAGTACATGTCGGCCCTCGTGATGAGACCTGTCCAGTTTGTGATAGTGAATAGGTAGTTTGAATTCCTTTTACCTAGTGTGATTGTTCCCTCACATCCGCTTCCTTCAACAAAACTTGCGGTCTTATTTTTCCAATCCACATTCATACCACAGGAATGATCTGCGGAATTCACACCGGTACTCAGCCGGACACGCGGGAAAATATCATAATTGATGAACAAATCATCTAAATTATCTACCCAAAATACGAGATCCGCACTCCTTGAGCTTGTCTTCTTTGCTATTGGATAATTTGGATAATCTTGATATTTGCTGAAATTAGGAAGATTAAGGTCTGTAAAGCCGCCAGAATCTGTTGATTCTGCATAATACTGATTCTCATCCGCATCCTTATACGTCAGGGTAACAGCGACATCTTCTGCTGTCAGCGGGATGTTCTTGATGACATACTGATACGCTCCCTCTTCCGGCTCCGATTTCGTAACGCTGACCGAACCGCCACAGCTTAGTGACGGCTGTGCAGCCGTGAGATTGCTTAATTTACAGGTGGCCTGATTCTGCCCGATCCCGATGGTGATGGTCCCTTCCTGATTGAGTCCAAAGATATTCTCAGCATTGACATCAAAGCTGAAATCTATGGTCATGAATCCGATCGCCTTATAGGAATCTGCCGAATTATTCACAACCATCTTCAAAGGCTTGGAAAGCCCGACTGCCGTATCAAACTTTGTATATGCACTGTCCTGGTACGTATATTCAACATCGGACTCCAACCCCATTGTTGCGAGAGAAAAATGGGTATCAGCGGTTTTGGCAAAATTTCCCAGCACATAGGTATTCTCTGTCTTTCCCGCTTTGATGGTGCAAGTACCTTCTTCCGGAACATAGCTGTCCTGTTCAGGATCGTAAGTAAAGGTACAATAATGCTTTTCTGATCCCGAATAAGAACCCGCTTTGATCTTATGATTCAGATCATATTTTTCGAAAATGCTGCCGCTGTTTTCAATTGTGAGGCTGGTATAGACGACCGGATTCTCCTGTCCCGTTTTCACGGACGAATCTATCGTGATGGTCGTTTCTTCCGAGGTAAAAGCGAGATCGGAAGAAGAACCATCGTAATATTCATCTCCGTTATAGGTGATCGTAAACTTCGCATTTTCTGAAGGCATCGAAATGTTATATATTTTCCATTTATTTACCGTCTGGTCAAACCTAACAAACACATCATCACCGCAATCACTTGGTTCATTTGTTTCTACGTCAAGATAACAGCGCAGCAGCGGCGAGCCGTCTTCATCCGTTGCCGAGATACTGACATACCCGGTAGGAGATTTATCAAAAGTTTCAATGTCCCCATCCGCAATGCCAAGATCAAGGGTCAGGAAACCGTAATTTGTGTTATATCGCAGACAGTCAGTTCCGCTGACGTTTGTTTTGATCGTGTCGTGCGTGTACGTGAAAGGACCGCCCTTGATGTCTTCGGTCGCACCCATATCACTGCTGACAAACCAGACCGTAAACTCCGTATCATCCGCGCGGATGATGCCGCTGAGATTCTGAATCGAAATATGGATCGTTCCGGAACTGTCTTCCACCGAGATCGCACCTTCACATCCGCTCGCCGGATCAAACCGCGGGGTTGAAGACAAATCAAAGATACAAGTTTTCGCGTCAGCCCCTTCCGATTTCGATGATCCCAGCCTAACCCGGTCGAAGACCTTCCATTTGCCGGTAAGATTTCCGATCGTACTTGTATCTCCGATGGTAAATTCAACATCGGCATTGCGGCTGGAGGTTTTATTCGCGTTGGTTATTGTGATATCCGGTGCTGTTTTTGGAGTAAGATTCGCCTGGCCCGGGAAAGAATCACCCTCGGGGAAATATGTATCACCCGAATATTCGACTTTTATGCTGTCCGGCGAACCGGAAATCGGATAATTCCTGAATGTGAACTGTATGTTTGCGCCCTCACTCTGATGGGAAAGTGTCCCTTTGAAATCCGAACCGCAGGTGAATTCTGTTTGAGATACATCAAACGGACAGGTAATTTCACTCTGATTTTCCGGTGTAATCTTCAATGTTCCCTTAGGTACAGCCGGATTTCCCTCAACGTCTTTTGTATTCGGATCGTAATACATGGTGACAGTCATATAAACATGAGAATTAGCAGCGGATTCTTCTTTGCTATATTTCAGCACATCCGCAAGCTCAATATATGTTTGTCCTCCTGCTTTCCGAAAAACCGTTCGTTCAGCTGTCGCTTGTGTAAAGTAGATATTTGTATCCTCTTTATCATAGGTACCTTTAATTTTATCTTCTGATGCGGTGGAAGGAGCGGCAATTTTGAGTTTCTCAATTTTATATCCATCATCAGTCTTTATTACCGTTGTACCGTCCTGCTTACAATCAGCGGTTTCAATCTCGTTTGTTCTCAGATTAAATACACAGGTCGAACTGCCGATCTCGAAAGTGACCAAGCTGTCTACTAGCTGACCGCTTGTGTTATTCGATTCGAGCTTCGGTCCGTATTCGTGTGTCCTGTACTTTGCAGGCAGGTCGGAATTATAGGTTAATTTAAATTCCACATCAAGCGTATCTTGTGGTACAGTATTGGCATAATCCCTATTGGCCGAGGTGATTTCAAGCTTCGGCTCGATCTTGTTTTCGATGATGATCGTAGATTCCGTCTTACGGGAGGCGTATTGAGTTGCAGACCCGTCAAAAACTGCAGTTATCGTTGGTTCACCGGGCTTGATTGCCTGACCATCACCCCCAAATTCAGCATATGTTCTAGTTGGGTAACTGACTGTTGATCTAATATCACCGATATCCACCTTAACAGTTCCCGAAATTTGATTTCCTGAGGGATCTTTCAAGGCAACCCACACATAGATAGTTTGCTCTTTACCGCTTGTCTGATCATACACATAATATGGTTGTGAAATATACTCGTTATTACTATCTGTTTTATTATTTGTATATTTTTCAATCTTAAGCTCAACAGGATCTCGATTGATCACAACATCCGTTGATGCGGATGCCTTATTGTAATAGTTGTCCCCGCCGTATTCCGCATTGATCGTTTTCGTCCCTGATTCAGCCGATGAGACGATGCAGTACTCATCTTTGCCATAGCTTATCGTACAGGTGCCGGACCCGAGTGTGACCGTGATGGTCCCCGTCGGTTCCTCATTGTCATAATCGGAAAGTTTCGCATAAACACGGAGCTTTTCATTAATAGCGTATGCATCCTGCTCGTTCCCTTCTTCGTCAGTGATCTTCGTGATCGCAAGCGTCAGGTCCTGTTTCGCCGTGATCTTCACATCCTTCTGATCATTACCGGGGGCATAGATCGTGTCACCGCCGTATTTCGCGAAAGCAGTCCGTTCACCCGGTGTTGCCGGAAGATCCATATAACAGGCGGTCTGCGGCAGGGTAATGGTACAGCTGGCAGTATCAATGGTAACCGTCACCGTACCGGTGATCAGATCCATATCCGCATTGGTCATTTCGATCTCAGCGCGAACCTTCTGACCGGCAACATAGGAATCATGTTCCGTGCCGCCCTCATCCATGATGGTGAGCTTCATCTTCGGGTCGATCCTGCCGAACTCCGCATTGGTGCTGCTGGCCTGAAAGTAGCCGTCACCGACATATTCCACCGTGATCCCGCTTGCGGTCTTGTCATCTACCAGCATTCCGGTGATTGTAAATGTATTGAGCCCTTCCTCCCATGTTACCATATCGATATTTTCTGTATCACAATCCATCTTTTCTGTCAGGCTGTCAAGATCCAGCGTGCAGGCCTTGCTGCCTACCGTGAATTTTACCGAACCGCCGGGACGACTTTTAAAAGTATCCGTTTCATCCGTCCAGCTGAGTCTCGCCTCAACCGTCACATGGGATGCATCGGTCTTCTCCGCGGAGGAGATCGTCATCGTGGTCGGGATGGTCTTGAACAGAACTGCCTCAGACTTGGACGTGTTGAAGAAATCGTCACCACTGTATTCCGCCTCAATGCGGTCAGCGGTCCCGGCAGAAAGCAGGACCTGATCCACCCCCCATTGGATCTTCCCAGACGCCGAAGAGTCGACATACACGCTCGTACTCAGGCCCTTGCAATTGGAAAGCGAGGGCTCGTTCGTCCCGTCAAAGGTCATCTTGCAGCTGTCGGACCCGATCGTGAAAGTGACGGTGCCGGTCGGCTTGCGGGAACCGGAGAGCGCTGCGTCCCAGCTGAGCAGCGGATAGAAATGAGCCAGATTTGCCTCAGATTTATAGGGGTAGGGATCACTGATGGCAAGTTTGGTGTCGACTTTCTCAAAGACAGCTTCTGCCAAAGACGGCAGATAGGTCTCATCCCCCTTGTATTGAGCATTGACATAATTCGCCGCTGTCCCGTTGAACTTCAGCGAGGTGATTTTGTAAGTGCGCTTTTGGTCCGCCTTTTCCACCGTCACCGTGCCGGAGCAGCCATTGACGAGTGCCGAGGAATCTCCTTCCAGGCTGACCGAACAGCTGCCGTTTCCGGAGGTCAGCAGGATGATGCCGTTCGGGGCTTTCCCGCTTTCCGGTATGTCCTGCCAGCTCAGTTCCATGTTCATAGAAATCAGGTCGGCGCTGGTGCGCTTCTGATCGGAGATCTTCAGCGCCGTTTCGATCATCCGCAGACGGACCACGTCACTGACAGAATCATTGAAGATCGGATCAGAAGAATATGAGGTCCGGATCTGGATGGATTCACTTTCAACAGTGGGAATGTCCTCGAAAGAAACCTCGTAGATGAAAGTGTCGGAATCTCTTTTGTACTCCGGTGTGACCTGCCTCGAAAGTCCGCTGTCACAGGAAAGGTTATTCGTTTTGAAGTTTATCCTGCAGGCATCACTGCCGACAGTAAGATCAATGTTACCGCTCGGGAGGTAGCGATCCTGATCGATTTCCTCTTCAGGAATGCCGATCTCAAGCATATCCTCTCTGGTCCAGGAGAGTTCAGCCTTCACCGTGACCGTATCGGCCTGCGGTTTTGAGGCTTCCGTGATTTTGAGGGCCGTATTGACTTTTCCAAAGCGTTTCGTCTCCGAAGACGATCCGTTGAAATCATTATTGCTGTCGTATGTGATCTTCACCCGGTCCGTTTCCGCGTGCTCCAGCGGAATATTTTTGATATCAAAGATATAACGGCTCTCGGAGCCTTCCTCGTAATCCTCTTTCGTCCACTGAATCGTTTGCGTATCCAATTCCTGGTCGTTACACGTGAACTTTATCCCATCTTCGGAGATGAGGTCCGAAGATTCAGACGCCTCAAATTCAGCAAAGGTCAGTATACAGGTATCGGTTTCCGCTGCACCGCTGTAAAACTGATAAGTCAGTATTCCTTTCGGTGCTTTCTGTGGATCTTCGTCGTCCATCGGCCACGTAAGGCCGGCTCTCACATCCGCCGCGCTGTCGCTGCCGGCGTTGAAAGCAAAATAGATATCAACGGACGTTTCCGGCTTGTTGAAAACTCTTGTCCCGGAATCCGATTTCAGGAAAAGATAGTCCCCGCTGTATGCAGCCTTAATATCCTGATCATTTTCGGTTCCCAGATAAAGGCCTCTGACCGAGAAAGCAACTTGTTTATCCCAGCCTAATGGGACCGCTTCCGCGATCGTTCCGCCGCGGCACTCATCCCCGGGTATCGGATTCGCGGTATCCGTGATGTCGATGGTGCAGCTGGCAGCGCCGGAGCTCAGCGTTATGATGCCGCCCGGCAATTTTCCGTCCGCGTCATCCGCCCAGTTCAGGATAATGAGGGTCGTGACCTGTTCGCCGCTCCGGCTATATTGGCTAAGCCGGGTGTCTGTGCCGATCTTTTTGAAACTGATCTTACCAGATTTCGAGGGTTCAAACAGCAGATCGTATTCATAATCAGCCTCGACACTCGCAGCGGTGGTATCGGTCATGACGATTTTTTCGAATTCTATGTTGTAGCGGTAATGGCCGTCCGTGCTCGTGTCATCGATAAACTCATGCCGCACCACGGTGTTTTTGTCCTTGCATCCGGCATTCAGCGTCCAGCTCGAAAGGTCCAGGTAACAGGAACCGCCTCCCATGTTCAGCATCAGGTAACGGTTCGGGTTGGTGTAATAGGTCTCCGACTCAGATATGCCGGCGATGAGCAGATCGGATTTTCTCCAGCTCAGCTCGACATTCATCGAGACATGCTTCTCATCGTCCCGGTAAAGGCTGTCAATGCTCATTTCGGTCGGCACGCTAAGGAAGTTGTATTTATCGCTGGAAGAGGAACCAAAAAAGCCGTCGCCGCTGTATTCGGCGCGGACGCTGTCCGCCTCGATATTTTCCAGGATCATATTGCGCACCATGGAAAGGCCGTCCACGGTTTTCACCGTTCCTCCGCAGTCCAGTGTCTTCTTGCTGAGGTCCAGCACACAGGTCCCGGTTTCAAGACCTTTGCCAAAGAAGGTGAAGGTGACGGTCCCGGTGGGTGTCTGCCCTTCGGCTTTGCTGTCATCCCAGGAGAGCAGGTAATTCAGGTTTCCTTTGTCCGGGCTGAGCATGAATGCCCCGGTGATCTCGAGTTCGGTCTCGATGGCGACAAATCTATACGAAACTTGAGAAGAATTGAAATAATCATCTCCGCTGTAGACCGCTTTTATTTCTTCAGCATCAGGCTCTTTTGGATCCAATTGCATACCTTCCACAGAGATCCCGTATTTTCCGGCATCATCCTTATTTATCTCCGCCTTTGCGGGACTGCACTCCATTGCCTGTGTTGACAGCGTCAGCACACAGGTAGTTTCGCCGACCGTATAGGTGACCGTACCCGTCGGGGTCTGCGAACCGGCAGACACACTATCCCAGGACAGGGTAGAGTTATGGGTGACAGTCGACGAATCGCTTGACTTGAAGGCTTTATCAATCGTCAGTTTCGTGTCATACTTTTTCACGATTGAAGCAGAAGCGGACGATTTCATGAATAAATCATCACCTGAATATTGGATGTGAACCGTTTCACCAGGTTTTCCATCCAAGGCCAGCATATCTGTTATATGGAATACTCCATTATCATATGTCGCTTTTCCTGTACATGGCTCTTTGAAAGTTGGGTTTGAATAATCATCAATATTCAGCAGACAGGTAACAGTACCGGATTTGAATGTGATAGTACCGGATGGATATTCTCCTCCAGGACCTGATTGTGAAGGCGTGACTTTCACATCCATAGATAACTTGTTGTCAGAGGTTTTCTTTGCTTTTTCAACGGTTGTTACTGTCGAAATCTTATTCTCAAATAATTTTGTATAAGCAGAGGAACTGTACAATGAATTTCCACTGTAATTGACCCGAATCTGAGTAGAATTACTTGATGCGACCATATTAACAGTATCATACTCATATGATCCCGAAATTGTGTTCACATTACCTTCACAGGAAAGTTTACCGGATTCGATATCATAAACACAATTTGCTGTACTTTCACTTGTGGTGCTTTCATCTTCCACACTATTTTCGGGAATAAAGAAGAAGGTTCCATCTGGTAGTTTGTTACCTATTTCTATTAATTTTTTGTTCACCTCACTGGCTTTGGACATATCCCAGGTCAGCGTAGTTGTAAAATTCGCATGCGTATCATCATTTTTATAAGCATCTGTGACAGTGGTGGTGGTCGGAACTTTATAGAAAAGCACTGCAGTGGAAGAAGACGGACTGAAATAATCATCACCTTTATAGTTTGCTGTTATGCGGTCCGCATTATTGTCCGATAACAGCATACTTGTGATCAAATATAAATATGGTGTATCTGTTTTTCCAACAGCTGTTTTCATCGTTTCCGGAAAATCTTGATCATCACCGGAAACCACTTTTCCTTCACATGTCAATTTATCCGTGACAATATCGAGGTCACAGGAACCGGATCCCACAGTAAAAGTAATCACACCCATCGGAGAAAGATTATATGGATTATCCTCTGTGATCGTCATCCGGGCAACAAAATCAGACAATTTTAAATCCGGCTTGATCGCACCCAAAATTTCCGTTTTCGTTGATAACTTTTCAATTACCACTTCTTTAGCAGTGGCAGTCGTCTTGTTGTAGGTGTCGTCCCCGGCATAGACCGCGGTGAGCGTCAGCTCGCCGGTCTTCTTGGCCTGGAAGGAGCAGGTGGTCACCGGCAGCGTCATGGAACAGGTGGAGACCCCGTCCGTCAGCGCGACAGCCCCGGTGGGCTCCTTGCCTTTTTCAAAACCGGTCAGAGCCACTGTATAGGAAATCATCTGTCCTTTGGTATAGACCGGCTGCACCACATCATTGCTGTCGGCAATACGGGTGATCTTCAGCGTAATATCTTTCTTGTCATTGCCGCCCTCATACTTCACCTCGACGGATTTGGTACAGATCACGTTGTTGTTCCCGTCATAGGCATTCAGCACGAAGGTCGTCTGCTTGTCCACATTCACGCGCATGAAGCCCGAAGGCTGCAGGTAGTCCCCGATGGTCCCGCCGGAAAGCTGCGGATTTTTCGGTTTTTCATAAGATTCCCCCTTGGCCTTGGCTTCCTCTTCCTTTTTCTTCTCCGCCTCGTCGTTTTCCTTTTCCGCCTGGGTGGATGAGATCAGCTGGACCCGGTTGTTGCCCCCGCCGGTCCAGGTGAGCATCACCGAACCCGGCACCTTGAGGGTCGTGGCGTTGGCCTTCAGGTCGCATTTCAGTCCGGAGCCTTCTCCGTCATCCGCGTCACCGGCTACACGAACCGGCAGAGCATAAGCCTTTTTGGTCTCCCCCGCCTGGGCAGTCAGCGTATAGGTGACGGACTTGTCCGGATAGGCATAGTCCCCGCCGTTGTTCAGCAGGTCATCACCGGAAAGGTTTTCCACCTTGACCCTGGAGACACCGTCCACATTCCACTCCACCAGGATCTGTTCCCCCTTCTGGAGCACATAGTCCGGGAAATAGCTGATGACCCGATAGCCGGAATCCGCCAGCGGATCCTCGACGACCTCTGCCAACTTCACGCTGAAATCCCGGTTGGCCGAGGAGCCCTCCGGGGAGGTCACCGGGGCGGCCGTCGCCCGGACGATCTGGTTATCCGTGCCCGCCTGCAGGGAAGGCGCGGCAGGCGTGGGACTTGCCGCGGACTGCCGGGAAGGACTCACCAGCAGTTCCGCAGGAGCGGCATCAGCCTGTGCGGTCGGCTGATAGCTGTAGGTGTTGACAGGCATCGTCTGCCCGACAGCGGCCAGCACCTCCGGGTTCAGGCTCTGCGTGCCGCCGCCTGTACTGTTGAAATTGTCGGGGATCTCCAGGGTGTTGGACTGGGCCGCCGGCTGGGGATTGACCCCGGATGAGCGGGGCGTTGTCTGCGTTGTGTTGTTCGTCAGCTGGATCGACCCCCAACGAGTGGTCCGGCGTACATCATTGTTCTCCGGCACCGCGATGCCGTTGGGACGCACCCAGACCGCGAAGCGGTTCAGGGTTATGTTGTCGGAAGCGACATTGATAAAAAGGCTCTTCATGTCATAGCCGGAATCGTTCTGCGCTTTCAGTGAGATCAGCGTGTCCGACTGATAGCCCTGGGCAAGGGTTCCGGTATAGTTATCCGGCTTCAGCTCATTGGCAGCCTTATTGGTGGTAATGTAGGCAGAGGATGCATTGGATTCCACGGACCACCTGAGGTTGACAGATTCCCCGAACAGCGCTTTGTTCTTGTCCACGCTAAAGACATCGATCTTCGGACTTTTCGGGATAACCAGCACCTGCACCGTCCTGGAATGGGTGATGTTCAGCAGCCTGCTGAGGAAGTTTTCCGCAGTGATCGTATAAGTCGTGGAAGCGGTTGGTGTAACATATTGGGTCCCTTTCAACCCCAGATCGGACAGGGTTTGGCCGTCGCTCATGCTGATTTTGGAAGCAAAACGGGAAACATCCCAGCTGATTTGGGCAGAACTGCCCGCCACAATGACCTGGCTGCGCCGGCTGTCCTGACAGTCAAAGAAATAGATATAAGGCTGAAAGATCACGGCGACCGCTGCCACTGCCAGAATCAGGAGCAGGAACAGCAGCATGGTGTTGATGACCGGTTTGACCACCACCTCGCCGGCGATGGTCTGGGTATCCCCCGGGCGATCCACAGGGGTCACATTGGTATAATAATGATGGTGTTTGGAAGCAACACCCAGCAGCGGGATCTTGCGGGCGCTGACCTCCATCGGGATCTGGACACTGTCCCCCGCCCGGACCGAGATGGTTTCCTGCCCGGCTGCCATACCGGAGTCTGCTTTCTGATAGGTAAAATTCAGCTCGTTGGCGTCATCACGGGATTGGATGAAATAATTCCCGGCTGCATTGGAGTTGTTGATGACCACGAAATTGGCGGTATCTGCCTGCTTCCCGCCGGTGAGCTTGAGCTGCATGGGGGAAGGTCCGCTGATGAGGAACTCGCTGTAGGGCAGGATGGTCAGTGACGTGTCGGCAATGCCGGTGTTGCGGGGATAGTTCGGCGAGATCGCGATAAAGTGCAGGCTGTACATACCGGCTTCCGCACTGGAATTGCGCGGAGGGCTGATGCGGACCGTGAAGCTGCCCTTGCGTCCCTCATTCAGGTTCAGCACCGGTGGGATGATCTGGACCCAGGCGGAGGGGATACCCTGCAGCTGCAGCTGCATGTTAGCCACCAGCGGCCCGGCGTTGGTCACGGTCAGCTCGATCTCGGTGGAAGCTCCGGCCTCCAGCTCCGTCTGTTCCATCTTCGTGATGGCCAGCAGGATGTTCCGGTCGGTGCCGGTGCCTTCCTCATTCATGAAGGAAGACCCTGCATCCTCAGATTGGATGATGATATCCGTGTTCACACCGTTCAGCATCATCGCCAGGCGGTAGGAACCGATCTCGACGATGGACCCGTTTTGCAGAGGAGCGCCTTCGGCCTGCAGCGTACGGCCGTTGACCGTGGTCATATAAGCACCGTTGAGCGGGGAGATAGACCAGCGGTTGTTTTCATAATGCATCAGCACATGAAAATCCGCGACGCTGCTCCCGCTCAGTACAATATCATTACCGTTATCAGCCCCGATATTAATAACCGCCTGGCTGAATGCTACCTCTCTGCTGAATCCCTGTCCATCCATATCGCGTCCTTCTTCCTTCTTCATTCTTCATTATTTCTGATTTCCGATTTTCGATTTAAAAAATCAGGTACGTGAACCCCGCGATGATCTGCACCGTCACAAGGATCATCATGAAACCGATCAGCGAGGGAAGTGCCCGCCGTAACTGTGACATCTTTTCAAAAACCACGATCCCATTCAAAAACCGTCTCACACTGTTAAGGTGCAGATTCGTCTGCGGGACCTGCACCACTTCGATCTTATATAACTGGGAGATGGCACCGGTGTCTTCCGAAAGATTGATGATCTCAATATCGATCTTCATGGATTCCCCCGGCTGCAGGACCCTGGACTGTGCATAATTCAGCGCCCCGCCGTTGTCATCTTCCTTCCCGATGTTCCAGCGCCAGACTTCCTCGTCGTAAACAAAATTTTTGCCGAGATAAAACCTGCCTTCAGCCTCTTCTGCGTTCCCTCTCAGGGAACCGGCGTCCATGTAAGACTTCTGCTCATTGTTCATCAGCGTTTCTTTTGCCATTGCCGCCGGATCAGCCCCCACAGACTGCACCATACCGCCGACTTTATCCGCACCCGGCAGTTTTCCCAGCTGGTCTCCCAGGGTATTGACGGCATTGGTCTTGGTGTTGATCTGGCCCACCAGGGAGTTCGAATCCTGCTGGACACCCTTCAGCGTGTTCTGGGCCTGCTTCATGCTGTCAGGAGTTTTCGGCAGCAGTACGGAAAGCGTACTGAAGATAGAGGCAAAGAATCCGGCCTTTTTCCCCACTTCACTGACGGCCTTTGCCGCCGTCTGTACGGGTTTCATGGGATCATTGAGGTTCGGCACCAGTCCCCCTCCTGCTGCCTGGCTGCTTTCGCTCTTTGTCGGAGCAGGGGCGGGCTGAGCTGTCTCCGCTGGGACCCGCGTCTGTTGGTTATTCTGCCGCTCTTCCTGCGATTTGCCGGTATCAAAGGAGACCCAGATCATCGGGTTGCCTTTGATCCGGAAGCGGATCGCCAGGGTCTTCGGCAGGTCTACCGTATGCAGCAGATAGACCGAAGGAGCATTCCCGTCGTTGCGGATGGTCAGATGGTGGACCTTCGTCCTGCGTTTTATAGATGCTTCAAAAGTCCGGTCATTGATCATGATCAGAATGCTGACCAGAAGCATGGTGAGGACCAGCACACCCGCCACCTTGAACATGGTGACCCAGTCAATGGACGCCAGGCGCGAATGCATTTCCTGAATAAAATCATGAAACAGCTGCTGATGAAGAAACACATCATAGAGAAATTCAATCAAAGCTGCCTCCCTTCATCACGCGGACCGCAGGTTCCGAATTTTCTGCCTGTGTACTTTGCGCATCCGCAGCGACATCACTCTCAAAATCATCAAAGCCGGCGGAACCGGCAAACACCGGAACAGGCGGTTTTTTCTCCGGAAGAGGCTCCGCAGCAGGCTGCTGCGTTTCAGTCACCACAGGCACAACCGGCTCAGCTTCAGGCAGCTCATGGGTGGGCGTGGGTTCTTCCGGTTTTTCAGTCTCTGCGGGGAACGTATCCGGTTCGGATGCGGCCTTCGTTTCAGGCACCACAGGTTCGGCCGGTTGTTCTTCAGCGGCCGGCACAGCCTCTTCCGGCAGCACAGTCTCTGCTGAAGGTTCGACCGGTTCAGGTGCAGCTTCCGCTTCAGTCATCACAGCTTCGGTCATCTCCGCTTTGGGCTGCTCTTCCACGAGCACCACACCCTTCTCAGGCTGCACGGTTTCTGCTGAAGGCTCGGCCGGTTCAGGAACACTTTCAGTCACCGCAGGCTCAGCCCCTTCCGCTTCGGACTGCTCTTCCGTACCCGTCACAGCCTCTTCCGGCTGCGTGGTCTCTGCTGAAGGTTCAGCCGGTTCAGGAGCGGCTTCAGTCACCGCGGGCTCAGCCGGCTCGCTATTCTTCTTTCGCGATTTTTCCTTCTTTTCCGCAGCTGCAGAAGCATCTGATTCCGGTTTTCCGGCTGTTTCTTCAACCTCCTGCTCTGCACCCAAAACAAGGAGATTCACATCTTCAGCCGGTTCTGCGGTTGTTTCGTTCTCTTTTTCGGTTTTCTTTTTCCGCGGTTTCTTTGCCGGGAGGGCTTCCGCTTCCGGCGCAGAGGCTGATTCCGTAGCCGCATCGGGAAGAGACGTACTCGCCGGCTCCGCTGCGGAAGGCGCATCCGGACTCAGTTTCGCTGCATCCGTATCAGATTCCGAATATGCCTGGTCAAAAGCATCTTTCCCGTCAGCATGGAGCACCACTTCCGGCTTGAATTTAACAGGCTTCTTTGCCGGCCGGGGAAAAGCCTGTGGCTCTTCCGCGGGAATTTCATTTTCAGGTTTGGATTTTTTCTTTTTACCGGAAGCCTTCGTCTTTTCAGGCTGAGGACCGGCAGGTGCGTCCGGCCTGGTCCGGTCGGAAAGCGCCGGTTCTTCGCCGATCGGGGAAAGCTCCTTCCCTGCGGGAGTGCCCTGCCCTTCCGGCTGTGCCGCATCCGCAGCAGCCTGATTTTCCGATGCTGTTTCCGTGCTCTCCCGCGCTGAATCACCCGGAACGACCGGTTTCTCTGCTTTGGTCTCGCCCTCAAACAGCTTGTCGTCATCACCGCGGATCACAACCACCCGTTCTTTCTTTCTGCGATAACCCGGAAGAACTTCATCATCCTCATCATCTTCTTCAAAATCCCGGCCTGCGCCTGTATCGTCTTTTCCGAGGACACGGACGGAAGGATCCTGCCGGGTATTGGTGGAGAGAACACTTTCATCCATGTTCATCATCCCGGAGTCCCGCACCATGATATCCGGCAGGACGACCTGTGGATTCGGCAGCTTGCCTGAGCCCCCGGCATTCTCCTTCTGCTGAGCTGTCTCCAGTCTATCGGTATCGTCTTCGAGGATCATCACATTGTCAAATACCGGACGGACATAAATGTCCTGGTTGAATTCCAGCATTTCCCCATAATAATCGTCCGGAGCACTGAGGGTGATGGAAACCGTGTGAAAACCGGGAGCGGGTTTTGTTTTGAGATGGGAAATGGTGAACCCCACAGAACTGCTGGCACCCGGATGCAGGTAGGGAAGCGGAGAGGAATAAAGACACTCCGAAGGGATCCCCTTGATGTTCATGCGGAACTGGCAGGGGCGCTGGGTGCCCAGGTTTTTCAGCAGCAGTCCGCCGCTGATAGGACGTTCAGGCGAAAGGTCCCGGTCGGAAAGGAACATTTCCGCCCGCATATGTTCTGACTGCCGCACACGGGATTTGTCACTGTCCAGTTCGATGATCATCCGGTAACGGCTGAAGCTGATCTTGTCACCATCCAGCACTTCATAGGGCAGGTTCATCTCTGCCGGGAAGGACTGGTCTCCCCGGGTCAGGATGATGTTTGCGGCAAAAAAACGCATACTGTTCCGGATATCGATGGTACCGGTACGCGTGATCTGCATCATCAGCGCTGGCACGTCAGTGTCATTGATCAAAACGTCACAGGTGACCTGACTGCCCACACGGATGATGGATTTGTCGAGTTCGTAGGACCTTTCCCAGTCCTTGTCATTGATGATACGTATTCTCATATGTTTTTACTGCCGTTTCCGGCTAACCTGCCGAATGTATATTATAAAGCATTTTGCTGTTTTTTTCCAATTAATACTGAACAGAGCTGTGACGGGGCACAGCTGATATATAAATAAGGGCAACTTTCGCGCCAAAAGAAAAGCCAAAGCAGAAATAAGAAATAAGAAGAGTCAGATCCCTTTGCAATTGAGCGCACACATTTCTTACTGCAGCGAAGCCGGCACGAAGCACGCGGGGACGGTTTTCTTGCTGCAGCGCAGCCTGCACAAGAGAACCGTCCCCTTGTGCGCTCAATTGCAAGGATGTTATCGCTCAATTTCATTGGGCAAATACCGGTTCGAGGGAAAACCCCGATTGGTTAGATACCTTCTTTAACGTATTGAGCGCACACAGGGACGGTTCCGCAGTGCCGGCATCGCGGCAGCAGCGAAATGCCTGCCCCGTAAGGTGCGGGCTTCGCCCGATAGATTCGGGGCAGGAGCTTCGCTGCGCTCGCCCCCTCGTGCTCCGTCCCCATGTGCTTCATTACCACAAAACCGAACATTTGTCAACTGTCAATGTTGCCACTTGAAAAATTAAAAATCCCGTTGTAAACTCACTGTAACAAAGATGAAAGGTGAAAGGTGACAGTGGGGCCGGTTGCCATGTGTGACAGTGGGGCCGGTTGCC
>CAYWGX010000009.1:0-28317 GCA_964457635.1 uncultured Leptolinea sp. | reverse complement strand
AAGCATCTTGATCCCTGGGGCTGTCTGCTTCTGCTCGTGGCAGGCTTCGGCTGGGCAAAACCGGTGCGGGTGAATCCCTATGCCGTTACCCTCAAAAACAAAGCGGGCATGATGCTGGTGGCTGCTGCCGGTCCCTGTGCAAATCTGCTGTTGGCGGTCATCGCTGCGCTGTTGCTGCGGTCCGGACTGATTCAGAATAATGCAGCTCCGTTCGGGCTGGCCTGGCTGCCGCGTCCGGCTTATTTTCTGAGCCAGTTCATCTGGACCAATCTCTGCCTGATGGTCTTCAACCTGATTCCCCTCGCTCCGCTGGATGGGGAAAAGGTTGTCGGTTATTTCATCCCGGATTCCTTCCGGAACACCTGGCAGCGGATCCAGGCTGAGGGGTCCAAGATCCTGATGCTTTGCTTTTTTATCCTGCCGCGCTTGGGCGTAAACTTTATGGATAACTTCGTCAGCGGTCTGAGCATGACGCTTTACCGCATGCTGTTGGGAGGCTGAGCCACGGAAACACCGCAAGGATCTAAACCGTATTACTGTTACATCGTCCGCTGCAGCGACGGTACGCTGTATACGGGGATCACCAATGACCCGGAACGGCGCCTCGCCGCTCATAACGAAGGGAAGGGCGCGGCTTATACCAAATCCCGTCGTCCGGTGGAGCTGGTCTACAGCGAATATGTCGGGGCCAAAGGAGATGCCCTGAGACGTGAGCTGGCGATTAAAGGGCTGACAAGGGCTCAAAAGCTGAAACTGATAGAGAAATCAGAAATCAGAAATCAGAAATCAGAATAAGATAACTGTTCAAAGAGCTGCGTACCTCGCCTTAGCGGAACATTTACGTGAGAAGAGACGTTTATCTCTGATGAAGATAATGAAATTTGGAGATTTTATTTAGTGGAAAACGAAGAGAAGAAATTTTATTCCGGGTTTATCTGTGTGGTGGGACGGCCGAATGTCGGGAAATCCACACTGATCAACCTGCTGCTGGGACAGAAAATCGCAGCCGTCTCGCCCCGTCCGCAGACAACGCAGCGGGTGCAGCTGGGGATCCTCTCCGATGAGGATAGCCAGATGATCTTCATGGACACTCCGGGGATCCACAAGCCGCTTTCAAAGCTGGGTGAAGCGATGAACGAAGCAGCCATCGAAACCATCAGCGACGCGGACTGCGTGCTGTGGATCGTGGATATCTCCGTCAAACCCAACGCAGAGGATGAGATCAGTGCAGAACGCATCAAGGCCGGGAGCCCACAGGACAAGGTGATCATGGTCCTGAACAAGTGCGACCTGGTGAACCCGAACCAGCTCAGTGAAAACGAGAATTTCTACAAAAAACTGCTGCCGGAGGCCAAACGCCTGCCTGTGTCCTGCCGCTCCGGTCAGGGTATCCCGGAACTGACAGCCGAGCTCAAATCCCGCTTGCCGGAAGGGCCTGCCTTTTACGACCCGGACCAGATCACCGATCTCTATGAACGGGAGATCGCGGTGGACCTGATTCGTGAAAGCCTGCTGAAAAACCTGGACGATGAGATCCCTCACGCCATTGCCGTGCGGATCGAAGAATTTAAAGACCGAACCGAGACCAATTCCTATATCAACGCAACATTGCTGCTCGACCGGGAATCCCACAAGGGTATCGTAATTGGCAAAGGCGGTGAAATGATCAAGAAAATCGGTCAGGATGCCCGCCGCGAGATCGAAAAACTCACCGGACGCAAGATATTCCTGGAACTGCGGGTCAAAGTGATGAAGAACTGGCGCAACGACGAAAATCTGCTGCGTCAGCTCGGAATTGCAAAAAATCAGGTAGAAGGTAAAAAGTAAAATGTAAAAAGTAAAATGCAGAAGATAGAAGGACAGAAGGTAAATTGAAAAAGGCATTTTACAAATCTTTATATTTGTCTATAAAAATCGAAAGGAAATTATCAATGAAAAAACTGATAGTAATTTGCATGCTCATATCGCTCGCGCTCATGCTCACAGGGTGCGGGAATACCAAACCGGCACCGACCGCGGTACCAACGGAAGCACCGACAGAAGCTCCTGCAGCGGAAGAACCTGCAGCAGAACCGACTGTCATTGAACCGAAAGCCGGCGGCTCCATCACCATCGCGATCTCCCAGGATCTGGACACCAGTCTGGATCCCCACACCTCCACCTCCGCGGGGAAACGTGAGATCTTCTTCAACATCTTCGAAGGCCTTGTAAAGGCTGACCCGGACGGCAATTTCGTCCCGGCGCTGGCTGAAAGCTGGGAAGTATCTGATGATGCAACCACCTTCACCTTCAAGATCCGCAAGGGTGTCAAGTTCCACAATGGCAGTGACCTCACCGTGGAAGATGTGGTTTACACCCTTGACAAATGCCGCGGAGCTGAAACCGGTGTGCCGCTCCTGAGCGCCTATTCCGAGATCGATACCGTAACCGCCCTTGACGACAGCACGGTAGAGATCAAACTCAAGAACCCGAACATCGAGTACCTGGCCTACCTGAACACAGCCATCATCCCCCATGACTATGCAGACCAGGACACCTTCCCCATCGGTACCGGTCCTTACAAATTCAAGTCCCGCTCCGTACAGGAAAACATTGTTCTGGAAAAATTTGCCGACTACTGGGGCGAACCGGGATACCTGGACGAAGTCACCTTCAAAATCATCGAGAACACCGATGCCCTGGTGCTGGCGCTGCGCAGCGGCTCCGTAGACCTGAGCGTCCACCGTGTAGCCTCTGATGTGCAGGAGATCGGTGATGAGTATGAACTGCTGGAATCCCCGACAAACCTGATCCAGGCCATGTACCTCAACAATGCCGTGGAACCGCTGAATAACCTGAAGGTTCGGCAGGCACTGAACTATGCCGTCAACGTGCAGGACGTGATGACCATCATCAATGACGGACTCGGTACGCCCATCGGCTCCAGCATTTACCCTGCCTTCGGGAAATACTTCATGCCGGAGCTGGCCGATGCCTACCCCTATGACCCGGACAAGGCAAAATCCCTGCTGGCAGAAGCCGGCTACCCGGACGGATTCCCGCTCACCATCACCGCACCTTCCAACTACGCAGTCCATGTGAACGCCGCGCAGGTGATCGCTGAACAGCTGAAGGCTGTCGGGATCGATGCAAAGATCAACCTGGTGGAATGGGCCACCTGGCTGAGCGATGTCTACCAGGGACGCAATTTCGAAGCCACGATCGTCGGTTTCGATGCTTCTTTCCTGACCGCCCGGGCGCTGCTGGAACGCTGGATCTCCGACAACAGCAAGAACATGATCAACTTCAACGATCCGGAATACGACCGGGTGCTGAAGGAGGCCTTTGCCGCCACCAGCGAAGAGGAACAGACCGCCCTGTACAAACAGGCGGAAAAGATCCTCTCCGATGATGCAGCCAACGTCTACCTGATGGACCCGAACGACCTGACCGTCATCAGCAAAAAACTGGACGGCTATATCTTCTATCCTTTGTTCGTGATCGACCTGGCGAAAATCTATTACAAATAAACTAAGGAAGCACTTATGTGCCAACGGGGACGGTTCCTTCCGTCACCATGCGGTGACTACAGGGCGAAGCTGGTTGCTCCGCATCAATTTGGCGAAGCCAGCACCTTTCGGAGCAACCGGCCCGTTGGCACATATTTACTGTGTATTTCACCTGTGTCACGGGTACGGTTCCTTCCGTCACCATACGGTGACTACAGGCAACCGGCCCCGTGACACATCTCGGTAAACACATTTATCGTGGCGCCTCTCGAGGCATGTTGGATTAATCAGCGTTTCCTTAAATATAACTTCTCCGGTGAATCTGAAATATGGTAAAATGAAAGTCTATGGAGCAGGAAATTTTATTTTCGCTGATTTTGCCGGCATATAATGAAGAACACCGCCTTCCGGAATGTATGGAGAAGGTGGCAGGATTTGTTGCCTCTCATACGGAACCGATCGAGGTGATCCTGGTGGAAAACGGCAGCAAAGACCGTACCTATGAGATGGGGCTTGAATATGCGGAAAAATATCCCTGGCTGCGGGTGCTGCAGGAGAAAAAACCCGGAAAAGGCAATGCCGTCCGCAGAGGAATGCTGGAAGCCCGCGGGAAATACCGCATGTTCGCTGATGTGGACTTCTCTATGTCGATTGACGAAGTCGAGCATTTTATGCCGCCAGCCCTCGAAGGCTACCAGGTGGCGATCGGCTCCCGGGAAGTGAAAGGAGCGGTCCGGTATAATGAACCGGCCACCCGCCATTTCACCGGCCGCGTCTTCAACCTGATCGTCCGCATCCTGCTCTCCCTGCCGAACATCCACGATACCCAATGCGGGTTCAAGAGCTTTTCCGCAGAAGCGGCAGAAAAACTGTTCTCTGTCCAGAAAATCGATGGCTGGGCTTTTGACGCGGAAGTGCTCTTCATCGCTAAAAAGTTTGGCTATAAGATCATCGAAGTCCCGGTGCAATGGTATTATGACGGCAACAGCAAAATCAACGTAGTCCAGGACTCACTGAAAATGTTCCGGGAACTGCTGCAGATTCGGAAGAACTACCGGGAAGGAAAGTATAAACAGGAGTGAGAAGTGAGGAGTTAGGAATGAGAAATGACAGCATTCATCCTTGCTTCTGATTATAATAATCCTTATAAGCTGAATTTTCAAACGAAATAAATATGATAGAAACACATCCCTCCTCACTCCTCATTCCTCACTCAAAAAGACCTTCTCCCACCCTTGACTTCGAAACCGCCCTTTGGAAAAAGGGCTTTTTGTTTATTGCCGGAATCGATGAGGCAGGACGGGGTGCCTGGGCAGGACCGGTCAGTGCCGGCGCAGTGATTTTACCCGCGGATCCGGACATCTTGACCAGACTGGAAGGTGTCCGGGACTCCAAGCTGATGACACCTGCAGAGCGGGAACAGATGTTTGACGTCATTACCGCAAACACAGCCGCCTGGGCTGTAGGCAAAGCGGATGCTTCAGAGATCGACCGCATCGGCATTCTGAATGCCACAAAAAACGCCATGAAACGTGCCATCGAAGGCCTTGGCAGACAGCCGGATCATCTGCTGATCGACTTTGTCCGGCTGCATGATGTCACCATCCCGCAAACCGGCATCAAACACGGCGATATGCTCTCCCTCTCCATCGCCTGTGCATCAGTCCTTGCCAAGGTCACCCGAGATCGTTACATGCGCGGAGAAGCCGCAGCGCTTTACCCGCAGTACGGGTTTGACCGGCATAAGGGATACGGGACAAAGCTCCATCAGCAGGCTTTGGCGAAATTCGGTCCCTGCCCCATCCACCGACGCTCCTTCCGCCCCCTCGCAGATGATCTGACACTGTTTTGATGACGAGCCCATAGTGAGATTTCCCGTCAGACACCGGTTTGTCCTCTGCAAAGATACCCTTCGAAATTGAAATAACAGACACTTTTTCACATCCTTATTTCAATTTTTGTAATGAAATTGAAATAAGGAATTATAATATACAAAATTATTTCAATTTTGCAGGTGAAAGATGGAAAACCGAGCAGGAAAATACAGAAAAAATCTAAGCGGGGAAGCTGCATATTTATCATTTGTACCAAACCCTTTGCCGCCAGTACCGCCAATTGAAATTGACAGCAAAATGATCGGATTGCTTGTGGCAGCCAACCGGGAACTTTCTGCTTTGGAGAGTATCTCAGGAAAAATACCAAACATTGATCTGTTCGTTTCCATGTATGTACGTAAAGAAGCACTGATGTCTTCTCAAATCGAAGGTACACAAGCAACGCTGGAGGATGTTCTTGATCCCGGACTCTCGGCCAACATAAATCGAGATGTTTCTGATGTGGTCAACTACATCAGGGCAACGGAATTTGCTCTGCAAAGGATGAAAACATTGCCGTTGAGCAACCGTTTGCTGCGGGAAACACACGCAATTCTGATGGAAGGTGTGAGGGGACAGGAAAAAAATCCGGGAGAATTCCGCAGATCACAAAACTGGATCGGCGGTCAGGGCAGTACGCTGAAAAATGCGCGATATATTCCGCCTCATCCGGAAGATATGACAGAGGCTCTTTCCGATCTGGAAAAATATATGCATTCAGAAGACTCTTTAGACGTCCTGATTCAAACTGCTCTGATCCATTATCAATTTGAAACGATCCATCCTTTTCTGGATGGAAACGGACGGATAGGGAGACTTTTGATCACACTGTTTTTAATGGAGAAACAAATTTTATCTTCACCATCGCTTTATATTTCTTATTTCCTGAAAAAAAACAGGATCGAGTACTATGACCGAATGAGTGAAGTCCGTGCAAAGGGCGACTATGAACAATGGGTTTGCTTCTTTCTTGAGGCCCTTTACGAATGTGCTGCAGATTCTATACAAACCATCAATCGTTTATCTGAATTGCATAAAACAAATGAAAGCAGAATTGAAAGTCTGGGACGTTCCGCAAAAAATGTTTTGCGAATATTTACATATATTGAAAAAAATCCGATCATAAATATCACAATGACTGCACAGGAACTCAATTTGTCATTCAACACCGCCTCAGCCGGTATTACGAAGCTGATCGATCTGAAAATCCTGGTTTCAAGCGACAAATCAGAAAGGAACAGAACCTTTTATTATAAAGATTATCTCGATATTCTCAAATCCGGTACAGAGTAACCTCAGCGGATCGGCCCCGGTGCTTTCCCGATGAGATCAGCGAACAGCTTTTCAGAGAAGTCGGGATAAAGCTCTTCCATAAATGCACGGAGCTCCCGGTAAGAACGTTCAGGACTGAGCCGATAAGCTTCATTGACGAGTGATTCTCCCCAGCGTTCCTCCGGGCGGGCGTAGACAGAGACATCCCAGCCATAATCCAAGCCGAATTTGTTTTTCTTCGGACGGAAATCAGAGATCTCAACAAACAGCAGGTTCTGGAGCGCGGTGATGGAACCGTCAAAATTTTTTTCTCCGCCGCGCCCGAAACCGGCTTCCCGCTTGATCTGCCAACCGGGCATCTCGGGAACACCGGTGATGCAGTCCATGATTTTTTTCTGGCGGAACTGCACCTGCCCCGCGTACCACAGCTCCTCAAAATCATAACCGTTTCGTCGGAAAGACATGAACACCGGGAGCCATTCAGCTGAAATGATCCCAGCCTTGCCGCCGAAAAACTTGCCGTAAGCCATCTGACGGGATCGGGCAGCTTCCTTACGCCATTCCCATGGGTCCCGTTCTTCATTTCCGCTCCACCACCAGCGCGGGTCAGCATATTCCTCCACGGAAAACCCAGGGATCCCGCTGCGGAACAGGGGCAGAAAACCGACCCTGTCGATGAGAGCGGTCAGTTCATCGAAATTATGGACACACTCCGGATCATCGTCCGGCAGTCCGTACATGATCCATTCACCCGATTCATTTCCCATATTCCAACCATTTCGTTCCCGTTCAGAAGGCATCACAAAAGATGATCCCGAAATTCCGAACCGGACAAGCATTTCATCTTATTTCTTATTTTCAAAAAGCCCAGCCGCTGATAATATCGGCTGTGATTTGTATTTGTTCACCGATCCCGAGAGCAGACGACCCATCGCCTTTCTGCGGGCCATAATCACCGAAAGAAGCGTGATTGCCGTGGGGTATCACGATCTCTGCCGTGTTTTCCGGGAGATTTGAACGGTTTTTATTATATGCATTCCGGTTGAGAACACCGTCATCCGACCCGTAAATACTCAGAACTTTCAGCCCGCTTTCTCTGAGGTCGGCAGTTGAATATGAAGCCAGTAAAATCAACCCGTCAAGCTTGTCCGTATGGTCTTTTGCATAAAGAGCTGCGGCAACACCCCCCAGCGAATGTCCGGCAAGGTACCAGTGTTCTGTTTTCGGAAAGTCAGCGTATACCGAATCCGCAGCGTCTGCATTCAGGAAGGCCAGCTGCAGCGGCATCTTTACCAGAACACAAAGAAAACCCCGGGCTGCAAGCTTCGCCATCAGCGGTGCGTAGGCAATATAGTCGACTTTCCCGCCTGGATAAAAAATCAATCCGGCCCGGATCTGTTCCGGCCGGAATATGATACGTCCGCTTTGCTGTGTGACAGTCACATAGGGGATATCTTCGTCCAGCAGCGCCGCAGCAGAGGGAGAAGCATCATAGTCATCTGTAATATAGATGATCCCGGTGCCCAGCAGGATCATGATGATCAAAACCGGAAGGAACCGGATCAGCTTTTGTTTCGCCGGAATCTTCATCCGGCCGGTCAGCGGTTCATCTCACTGTGGAAACCGGTGGAATAGTGGTCCGCGATCACCGCCTCGATTTCCGGCAGCGTCGATTGGGGAAGATCGCCCGGAATGGTGTTCTTCATGGCAGAGACCGCATTGCCGTACTTCACCGCCTTTTCCACATCCCCGTTAGAGGAGATCAGTCCGTACAGAGCCCCCGCGATATAGGAATCGCCGGAACCGATGCGGTCCACCACATCGATATTCTCATAGGGCTTTTCATGATAGAACTGATCTTCTTCGGCACTGTAGGCAAGAGACCCGAAAGAATGCAGCTTGGGACTGTGGACCGTCCGCTGGGTGGCAAAGACCGCCTTGATGGGAAATTCCTCCGTGAATTCCTTCAGCATCTTCTCCGGGGCCCCCTCCTTGCCGAAAGTCAGCCGGGCGGTGGATTCCGAGCAGAAGAAAATGTCCACAAAGGGCAGGATCCTGAGGATAGTTTCCCGGGCTGTGTCTCCATCCCAGAGATTTCCGCGGTAATTTACGTCGAAGGAGATCAGCGCACCGGCTTCCTTGAAACGGCGGATCGCCTCAACGGTGGATTCCCGCAGCTCTTCCGAAAGCGCCAGCGTGATGCCGGAAGTATGGAAACAGGACGTGTCGCCATAAACTTTCGGGTCGATCTCGTCCAGGTGCAGGTGGAAGAAGCTGGAGTTTCGGCGGTCATAGATCACCTGTGGTTTGCGGGGATAGGCGCCGTATTCATAAAAATACATCCCGACCCGGGCATCCGGACGGTGATCGTAGATAAAATAGTCATCCGAAACACCATAGGAGCGCACGGTCGCTTTGATATACTGACCGATGTCATGAGAAGGCAGACGGGAAATGATCCCGGTATGCAGCCCCAGCAGCGAGGCACCGACAGCGACGTTCAATTCCGCACCGCCGACATTTTTCTCAAATACATCCGAGCGGGCCAGCCGTTCATTCCCCGGCGGGGAAAGCCTGAGCAGAATCTGCCCCAGCGTGATCAGGTCAAAATTTCTCTTCGGAAATTGCATGGAATACCTCCTGTTTTCGGGCCATTTCCTAAAGTATAACAAGAAAATTGCAAAAGTCATATGACTTTTGCAGGATTGTCTGCGTTTTTCATATGACTTTTGCAAATATGTCGGAAAGCGTTATAAAACAAATCGGGGACGGGCCCGTTTAGCAGACCCGTCCTCATTGACTCATTCAAATTTCTTATATTTTATATCTTTTATCTTATATCTCTTACCCCTTCGGGAAGAACTTCTGCAGCTCCTCATCGGTCGGGATGTAGTCATTCATCTCGCCGTTATGGAACTTTTCGTAGGCCACCAGGTCGAAGTAGCCGGTGCCGGTCAGGCCGAAGAGGATGGTCTTTTCTTCGCCGGTTTCCTTGCACTTCATAGCCTCGTCGATGGCAGCCTTGATGGCATGGGAGCTTTCCGGAGCGGGCAGGATGCCTTCCACACGGGCGAACTGCTCGGCTGCTTCGAAGACTTCCGTCTGCTTGTAGGAGCGGGCTTCCATATAGCCGTCATCATAAAGCTGGGAAAGGATCGGGCTCATGCCGTGATAGCGCAGCCCGCCTGCGTGATTGGCTGACGGGATGAAGTCACAGCCCAGGGTGTACATCTTCGCCATCGGGCAGACCTTCCCGGTGTCAGCAAAGTCATAGGCATAGACCCCGCGGGTGAAGCTGGGGCAGGAAGCCGGTTCGACCGCGATCACACGATAATCCTGTTCACCGCGGAGTTTCTCACCCATGAACGGAGCGATCAGCCCGCCCAGGTTGGAACCACCGCCGGCACAGCCGATGATGATATCGGGTTTTTCGCCGATCTTGTCAAAAGCCGCCTTGGATTCCAGGCCGATCACAGACTGGTGCAGCAGCACCTGGTTCAGCACGGAACCCAGCACATAGCGGTAGCCCGGATTGGAGACGGCCACTTCCACCGCTTCGGAAATCGCACAGCCGAGAGACCCGTCAGTGCCCGGATGTTCCGCGTTGATCTTGCGGCCGATGTTGGTATCCATGGAAGGAGACGGGGTGACGGAAGCGCCATAGGTCCGCATCACTTCCCGGCGGAAGGGTTTCTGCTCATAGGAGACCTTGACCATGAAGACCTTGCAGTCGAGTTCAAAGTAGGAACAGGCCATGGAAAGAGCAGTACCCCATTGACCGGCACCGGTTTCCGTAGTGACGCCCTTCAGCCCCTGTTTCTTGGCATAGTAGGCCTGGGCAATGGCGGAATTCAGCTTGTGGGAACCGGAGGTGTTGTTGCCTTCGAATTTGTAATAGATCTTCGCGGGGGTCTGCAGCTTCTTTTCCAGACAGTAGGCACGGACCAGCGGAGAGGGACGGTACATCTTGTAGAAGTCATAGATCTCCTGCGGGATCGGGAAGAAACGGGTATCATTGTCCAGTTCCTGATGGACCAGGTCTTCGCAAAAAACAGGGTAAAGCTCCTCAGCCTTCATCGGTTCTTTGGTACCGGGATTGATGAGCGGTGCGGGTTTGTTGACCATATCCGCCCGCAGGTTGTACCAGGCAGTCGGCATCTCATTTTCATCGAGATAAGTTTTGTAAGGAATAGAATTGGTTGACATAAGGTTTTCTCCTTTTATTTTCAGTTTTTTGAACAGGACGCACAGAATTTTTTGTGTAGTATCTTGTCCTGTGAATTATATTTTTTGATTGACGATAAGTACCATATGAAACCGGCACTTTGTTGTACTGACTGACAACTTGCAACTGACAACTGGCAACTGATCACTTCTTCGGCGCTCAGCGCCAGCTCAAAGAAAAGATAATCATAAACAGATCCTCAAGATTCAGATATCTTCCAAATTCGAAATAATTTCTGATTTCTGATTAAAAAAACATCCCGGCAATTTGACGATTGCCGGGACAGATTTCAAAAACCTGCGGTGCCACCCCGCTTGACATCCTGCGATGCCCACTCTTGCATACCAACATATGCCGCCCTTTTTTCACGGAGAGTCCGCGCTCCGTCTTCCATACTCGGCAGTTTACTGCTTTTCCGGTCGCCCTCAGAAGCCCATTCGCTGTTACCTTTTTCTACCGCATTCTCACCAACGGCGGCTCTCTGTAAAGAAACGGGAGTAACGCTACTCACACTTCCTCATCGGTTTTCTGATTGTTATCTGTTTTATAAAACCGAATTTTTCTTTTGTCAAGAAATTTGGTAAAAATTGTGACTTTCATTAGGGAGCCAGATCCCCGCAGTGGGTCTGATTCCCAGTCAAAGTAGGCAAAACTCTTTAAGGGGGAATCAAACCTCCCGCGAAGGAGGAATCAGCCCATCTGCAGGGATATCAGAAGAGGAAGTGTTTTCCACAGTGTTGCATTTGATGCTGGATGTGGTCACCCGATATGCGGTAATGATAGTAAAATACTATCGTGGACAATTTTTACGCGATGCCGGAAAAGGGGATTTGGCAGTCATGCAGAACTTACCTGCATATACTTTCAAAGTACAGGATCAACGGAGATCTTTTATCAGAATGATACCCAAAAGCATTGAACTGACCGGTATGTTTAGTGCTTTTGTATTTTTGCAGTTCACTGTCCTCGGACTGGCGAATCATGCCGGAGAAGGTTATTTTTCCACAAGCCAGCGGGAGCTGGTTTATTATGCGCTTCAGGTGTTTGTCATTCTCGGATATCTGCTCTACGGTCTGTATTTTCGCTTTTGTTCCGACAAACGCATTCGGAGCATAGCCGCATATTTTGTGTACGGTGTATTCTTCGCCTCTGTAACATTGATGCTGACGACAGAAAAGGCTTCCCTTTTTTCTGTGATCGTTTCCATGGCAGCGGCGCTGTGTCTCGGCGGGATCGGAGGAGCGGTACATCATCGGATGAGCCGGGAGACCCTTACCGGCATGAATGTGGCCCGGTGTATGGGGGTTGGCAGCGCTTCCGCTGTTGTGCTGCAGTATCTGTTCCAGATCCACCGGGAGATGACGCTGCTTTTGTCCCTTTTCATGCTGGCAGCATTTATCCTTCTCGTTTTTCTTTTGCGGCGCAAATTTCCGGATGCGGTCACGGAAGAGGGCAGACAGCCTGAGAAAACGCCGCAGAAACGGATTATTTTCTCTATCCTGATCACAGCAGCATTTCTGTTGTTCACCTGTTTTTATAACGAGTATATCCACCATCTGCAGATCCGGTCAGGCTACGCATCCTACAATGTGTACAGCTGGCCGCGTCTGGTGCTTGTTCCCGTTTACCTGTTCTTTGCCCTGATCGGAGACAGAAAAAACGGAAAGTATGTGCCGGTGACTTCATTATGTGTCATGCTGATCGCGCTGCTCAATGTTGTTCTGACCGGAAGTCCGGAAACGCATTGGCTGAATATGTGCCTTTTCTACGGTGCAATTGCCGCCTTTACCTCCTATTATCTTCTGACGTTCTGGCGCCTGGCACCCGGCACAAAACATCCGGTATTATGGGCTCCCTTCGGCCGGATCCTCGACAGTGCTATGGTACTGTTTTCCGGTGCTATCCACCTTTCTGAGTTTCCGATCCCGGTAATTCTTGGCCTGGATATAGCCGGGATTGCCATGGTCATCCTGCTGATGGCGATCAATGGGGATTTTAACCTGACTGAGGCCGACAGGGCAGAACCGGCGGTCATGGCGGAAACGGTCCCTGCGGCACCGGAAGAGGTCCCGTCCTTACTCAGCGCGGAAGCGACGCTGAAACGAATGCAGGAAAGCTATCAACTGACCTCCCGTGAAGCGGATGTACTGCGGGAGCTGGTATTGACCGAGGATAAGCAGGCCATCATCAGCGAACGGCTCTCCATCCAGGTCAAAACACTGCAGGACTACGTTACACGGCTGTACCGGAAGACCGGTGCCGCGACCCGTGCCGGACTCACGGATCTGTACCATGAAACCCGGACCCGGGTTTGATCCCGGTCATCATGGATCCACAGAAAACGGTCCTTTCCCTTTATCAAAAATAAAATATTGAATTTTACGGGGGAATACAGGGTTTCCCCTGATAGACAAAAAATGCCAGGAAGGCTATAATTTTCTCAAATTATTGAGATATACATTCAGTATTATCCCATATGTGGTTTTGCGTATTCAGCGCTAAGGAGTTGGTTTTTATGAAAAAACTGTTCACATTATTGATGGTTCTTCTGATCACTGCATCGGCGGCAGCTTCTGCCCTGGCTGAAGAAATACAGATCTACCCGTCGTATGTCAAAACAGCACAGGAAATATGAAAAAAATAATTCCGGTCTTTATCTTTTTTGTCATTTTGAGTGCTTTTCTGTCTGCTTCTGCCCAGACAGGCTTTCAGGAAGTAAAGCTTCGCAGCCAACTGTTTAATGGTGCTGTTGTCGGGAAAACTGTAATTCCGGTTGGCTGGCAGGTCTATCTGAATGAATTAACGCTCAATCCGGAATCGATCACCTGGCCGAATGCCCTTTATGTCACCGCGGTGAGTCCTGATGGCAGTGTGACCATGAAATATCTTTCACAGAGAAGGTTCCAGCAGCATAACGTATATATGTATGGATACACTTCACAGTCGGACGATGATGGATATGACTCATCAAATATGCTTCACACGCTGAATTACCGGAACGCAGGCGACACCTGTGATTACATGGTGAATGTCCTTTACCCGGATACCTACAATACCTTTATCTCCGAAACGCCTTTAACTTCAGCCGACCAGTCAGTTCTCAATGCCTATTGGCAGCTTTATGATAACCAGTACCGCAATACCTTCAGCGGCTATGCCGAGGTGAAGGGGACGGAAGTGAGTATTGCCGAAAGGTTCTACCGGTCCGGGAATAATCAAACGGTGGTCTCTGCGATGGTTTCAGGGTATGAATTGGTCATATATACTGATGCAAACACCTATAACGATTACATCAACTGGGACATGAACTGCATCTATGCTATGCAGGCTCCCTCGGCAGTATTCGAGCAGTACCGGGATGTTTTCGATGTATTTCTGCAAAATACCTATACCACCAGGGAATATGCGGCAATGACCGATCTTCATTCGACCGTACTCTACAATTATTTTATGGCACTCAAAAACGGAGAGCCAGTGAGTGAAGGTGAGTTGAGCTCGTCATTGGATGATGCCACAAACCAGACCATCGGGAAAGGTGACACGTACAGTGCCATAGAAGGCTGGTCGGATGTGATCAAAGAAGATAATGACTATACCACCAGCGGCGGCTCCCATATAAAACTGCCGACTTCCTTTGACCATGTTTACGAAGGAGACGACGGGACGATCTACGCGGGCTATGGGTCATATTATCCGCAGGGAACCACGGAGCTGTTTCCAACTTCCATAGGAAGCCACTGATCATATCAGGGACTTCCTGTAAGAAGATCATGATTTTTGGAGGAATGATGAAAAAAGTAACTTTGCTTTCAGGTCTGATGATGCTTATATTGCTTTTGACCGTTCCGGTATCTGCTGACCAGGACGGAAATGCGAAATGGTGCAATATAGACCAATACGGCTGTTATGAAACCGAAGCTGATGGTTCAACTTATTACATTATGTTTTGGAGCGAATCCGCACGCCAGGCCATCATGGGAAATCTAACCGCACCCTATACCAATGTGGTCGATTACTGTTACAATTGTAACGGCCGGATGGGTCTTGGAACCAGCAGAGGCGGCCGGAGTGGCGGCAGAGGCTCTTTCCCCGGATGGATGAGTGACTTGTGGAATGTTATTGACAAACACAAGGATTTTCTGAATTCCAGTTATTTTGTTGGAGATGCTGAAAGCGAATATCAGAGACAGGTGGATTTTTATAACGAGGGAATCGACAAATACGGCGTTTCGGAAGAAAAAATAGAGGAATTCATCGAAAATGATGATCATACATACACCTTGATGGAAGGTATATTCAATCGATAAAGGCAGCCGGTACAGGCAGAAGGGAACAGTTCGGCTGTTATCCGGGCAATATTGTTCTCAGTGATTGTTTTTTCCGAAATCTGCTGCGTTATGAATGCGCCGGAGGGTATCCGGCGGCTGAGGGTTATCCGCTGTTTTTTCGGAAGGGGCTGATTTTTTGATTTCCTTATCTTTTTGCAGTCTTACAAAGATGCCGTCAGATTCTCCATACAAAACTTTAGATCTGACAGTCCCTTTTTGTCACTTTTCCCTGACTATGGAAATTTGAAACGCAGACAACAAAGCAGTCTGGTTCCCTCTTATTTTTATATACGGTATAATTTATGAAACGGGACGGTTCCTTCCTTCGGACAGGAACCGTCAGCGGCAAAATAAAAAGAGGGAAAAATGATCGAAAAAATTCGCAGTGCATTTGAAGCTTATCAGCAGGAGATGCTGGATGATCTGGCGGCAGTTATAGCAATCGACAGTTCCGGCGAAGGACCGGTACGGGAGGGAATGCCCTTTGGGGAAGGCCCGGCAAAAGCATTAGACTGTTTCCTGAAAATTGCCGAACGCATGGGACTGGAGACTGATAATGTAGACAATTATGCCGGTGTGGTCAGTTACGGTGACGGTGAAGAAACCGTCGGTGTTCTCGCTCATCTGGACGTCGTCCCCGCGGGAAAAGGCTGGTCCACCGACCCCTTCACCATGGTCATCAAAGACGGGAAGATGTATGGCCGGGGCGTGATCGATGACAAGGGCTCCGCGATTGCGGCGCTTTACGGGCTGCGGATCATCAAAGAGCTCGGTATCCCGCTCAAACGCGGATTGCGGCTGGTGGTTGGCTGCAATGAAGAGCTGGGCTCCCGCTGCATGGAATATTATGTCGCACACCGCACACCCCCGACCCTTGGTTTCACCCCGGATGCCTCCTATCCGCTGATCCACGGAGAAAAAGGAAGCTTCTGGGCAAAACTGTTCTTTGACAAAGAAGAGCTGCCGATCCTGAAGATGGAAGCCGGTGAAGTCTTCAATGCCGTCCCGGCGGAATGTGAGGTTCTTCTGGACGGCTCCGTTGATCTCTCCGCACTGCAGGCTTCAGCGGAAAAGGGCTTTGCAGAAGGCTATCCGGTAACCATCGAAAAGAATGATGACGGAACAGTCTGCATGCTCGTCAAAGGGAAAGCCGCCCATGGCTCCATGCCCTATCTCGGCGTCAATGCTATTGTCTCCGCGGCCATGATCCTCTGCGACGCGCTTGGCGAAAAGGCCGGAAAGCTGCTGCACTTCGCCAAAGACGTGATCGGACGGGATCCTTATGGCAAGACCGCAGGCGTTTATTTCAAGGATGACAACGGTGAGCTGACGCTGAACCTGGGCCTGCTGCGCTTTGAAAACGGCGAAGGCTGGCTGGGTACGGATATCCGCTTCCCGGTGACCGGTACCGGTGCCTATGCCGCGGGACTTTATCAGGCAATGGCAGACAAATACGGCATCCGTGCTGAGATCCCGACACCTTCCGAACCGCATTTCGTCCCGGAAGACAGCGAACTGGTGACCACACTGCTGAAGGTCTACCGGGAAGTCACCGGAGAGCAGGACGCCAAATCCATGACCATCGGCGGAGGCACCTATGCCCGCCACGTCGGCAAGAAATTCGTCGCCTTCGGTCCGGAATTCAACAACACCGACTATCATATGCACAACGCGGATGAATTCTACCCGCTGGATGAATACACGAAGCACTGTGTGATCTGCACTATGGGAATGCTGGAGCTGGCAAGATAGAAGACGTATGACATCAGACATTAGACGTCTTACGTCTAACGTCTAAAACAGAAAAGAGGATGCGGTGCATCCTCTTTTCTGTTTTCCCGGCTAAAAGAAACTTTTTGTCGGGGCACTGGGATTTGAACCCAGGGCCTCTTGCACCCCATGCAAGCGCGCTAGCCGGGCTGCGCCATGCCCCGTACAACAGTATTTATTATACACGGATTCGGAATTTTAGCAAATTATTTATGATTTTTAATCATACGAGATATTGTTATCAATTTTACTGTCATGATACCTGCCCAAAATTCATTTTTGTGTAATAATTAGGGAACACATCAAAACGTGAGATTTTCTCAGCAGACGAGGTGAACTATGCAGATTTTCGCTCACAGAGGTTTCTCTTTACAATACCCGGAAAACACCATGACCGCCTTCCGCAAAGCACTGGAAGCCGGAGCTGACGGCATTGAAATGGATGCCCGGCTCACCCAGGACGGACAAATCGTCATCATGCACGATCCGACTATTGACCGCACCACCAACGGCAAAGGCAAAGTCCGTGACCTGATGCTCAAGGAGATTCTCGGACTGGATGCCGGGATCAAAAAAGGTGTCGTCTTTGAAAACGAACGCGTTCCCGTGCTGGAACAGGTTTTTGATGAACTGGGCGGGAAGCTGCTGCTGAACGTCGAACTGTGCAATTATGACGAAGGAGATAACCGACAACTGGCAAACCAGACTGTCGAACTCATCGAAAAGTACAAGCTGGTCGATTCCGTCATCATTTCCTCCTTCCGCTTCAACAACCTCGTCTATGTGAAGGACAAAAATCCCAATATCTCCTGTGGTTTGCTCGCCAAACAGGGACTGATGGGACTGTTCGCCCGGAACCTGCTGAACCATTCCGTCTCAGTGGATGCGCTGCACCCTTATTATACTGACGTGAATCCCGGCCTGATCCGCAGGGAACAGCAGTGCGGGCGCAAGGTCCGTGCCTGGACCGTCAACGCCCCGCAGGATATCCGCAATCTCTACGAACTCGGTGTGGATGCCATCTTCACCGACGATCCGCTCAATTCCCGGGAATTTTACGACAGCGAGAAGCTGCTGGGATAACAGGAAAATAAAGCAAACAAAAATCGGGAGGCTGAAAATGGTCTCCCGATTTTTGTTTGCTTTATTATGTAAAAAGCGATTTATGTGACATTGGGGACGGTTCCCTCCGGCACCTTTCAGTGCTTCCGGGCAACCGGCCCACCGTCACAAATATCTTTTATCTTGCCAGGGTGTTGCCGAGGGTCAGGCGCAGGTCCTGCTCTTCGCCGTCACGTTCAACGGTGACCGTCACGCGTTCGCCCGGCAGATGTTTGGCGATCTCATCTTTGAGTTCCGCAACACTGTTGACTTCCACTCCGTCAAAAACGGTGATGATGTCGCCGTCTTCCATTCCGGCATCAGCGGCAGCGCTGTCTTCCATGACCGTGTTCACCAGGACGCCTTCGACATCGGACTGGTCAGAGATATAAACGCCGAGGGATGCCTTGCCGCCTTCCTGTACTTCCGCGGTTTCTTCTTCCGTCTGACCGACAGCAGCGGCATGGCGCTGAGCAGCGTTCGGACGGGCAGCCAGGGTCAGGTCCACATCCATTTCCTTGCCGTCACGGATGACATGCAGGGTGATGGTGTCACCGATAGAGGTGTTGGAGCTCAGATAGGCAATGATGTCATCCATCGCCTTGACGTCGCGGTCATTGATCTTCGTGATGATGTCACCGCCGGCCTTGATATAAGTGCCCTTCGAGATTTCCAGGTCTTCATCACCGCCCTTGATCCCGGCTGCTTCCGCAGGGCTGTTTGGCTGGATGGTCTGGATATAAGCACCGCGCTGATCATGGTCCAGTTCGAGCAGTTCATTGATGGCAGGGGTCAGAGCCACACCGCTGAAACCGATCCACGGATGTTCGTATTCGCCGTTTTCGATCAGGGCAGGGATCACGCGTTTGACCAGATTGGACGGGATCGCGTAACCGATACCGGCAGAGGAATAAGTGTAGGAGGAGAAGGCCATCACCACACCGACCACTTCACCGTCAATGTTGATCAGCACACCGCCGGAATTGCCCATGTTGATAGAAGCATCCGTCTGAATGACATCCGGGATGGTATAGTTGCCGGAGCCGTCATTTTCACCCACCGCATAGGAACGTCCGAGGGCAGAGATGATGCCCTGAGTCATGGTACCGACCTGTCCCAGCGGATTGCCGATAGCAGCTGCCAGGTCACCCGGTTTCAATGCAGAGGAATCACCCATGGTGACCGGGGTCAGATCCGTTTTTGGATTTTCCACTTCAAGGACAGCCAGGTCACTGTCGGGATCCGCACCGATCACAGTCGCTTTGCGCTCGATACCGTCGGAATAGGTGATGGTCACTTCGACAGCATCTTCGATGACATGGTTGTTAGTCACAATGTGACCTTCTTCATCCCAAACAAAACCGGCTCCGGAGCCGTATGTGAGCTGAGGTTCCTGCTCTTTCGGTTCTTCATTTTCACGGCGGTTTTCCTGCTGTTCAAACTGGCGGAAGAAACGTTCAAATTCAGGTCCGAAGAAGTCATCGAAATCGAATTCATCGCCATCCATCTGATAAGTTGTTCCGCCATCCGATGCTGCTTTGGCTACATAAACATAAACAACCGAAGGGTTGACTTCTTCATACAAATCGGAAAATGAAGCTTTGGCTTCATTGATCGCTTCAGCTTTTGTTTCATCAGCAAAAACCGGCATGCAGACGGAGGTCAGCAGCGCCATAACGACAAGCACAAGAATATAAGAGAGTTTATTGGTTTGTTTCATAATTTGTTATTATTCCTTTCTCCCGGGACAGAAACACCCGGAATTTTTACTTACATCTTTTAGCATAACACCTGAACATTAGAACGGCATTAGAATCCATCAAATTTCCAAAAATTCAGATATTTAAGGAAGCGCTGATCAATGTGCCAGCGGGCCGGTTGCCTGTAGTCACCGCATGGTGACGGAAGGAACCGTCCCCGCCGGCACATATTCATCAGTTTTTCATTAATTCATCCCGCAGTTTTTTCGGATTCCGTTCATAGCTGTCAAGCGGCAGTTTTCCCGCAGCCAGATTTGTCAGGATCTCATAGTAGGCATGATTGACCGGTGTCGGGATCCCCAGGGAATCGCCATAACGGGCAACAGCACCGTTCAGGAACTCCACCTCGGATTCCTTCCGCCCGGCATGCAGGTCGATATAGAAAGACGGCATCTTGGATCCGCGTCCCCCGCCCACAGCCTTGACCAGCAGCGGTTTGGAAATGAAGGCAGGCAGTTTGATGCCGAAGCACAGCAGTTTGATGGGAACACCGGGGATGTTCACCGGAGAGATTCCCAGCCCCTTCATGACTGCAAGCGTTTCCTTCAGCTGTCGGATCTCCAGGGCAAAGGAATCCGGATCGGAAAAAACTTCCGCAGGCGTCATGTTGAAAATGGCAGAAGCCGCGTTGGAGAGCAGGTTGGAGATCAGCTTGGACCATTTCATCGCCGGTCCGTCGGACATGAGCTTTGGTTTCAGTCCGGCTTCGGCACATTCCCGGCAGAGCTTTTCACAGATAGGATGAGTGTCGGCTATGCCCATGCCGCGCAGTTTGGCGACTTTGATTTCTCCCTGCTCTCCGCGGCTGATGGCCGTGCAGATGGAACAGGCGATCACCTTGTCCGCACCGAAAACCTCCGCATATTTTCCCTCATTCTCCACACCGTTCTGCAGACTCAGGATGGCAGGGATCCGCTCGGCAAACGGCTTCAGCTCACGGATCACGTCGTCAGTGTTGAAGCCCTTGACAGCGGTGATGACCAGGTCAATGTCATCATGTCGGGCAAAAGCTTCTTCCGCGCTGCCGTAAGCATCAAAGCGCTTCAGGTGATGCTTTTCCCCGTTGATGTCTTCGATCCGCACCCCGTTCTTCTTCAGGGATTCCACAAAGCGCGGCTGCTCAACATAGATCAGCGGATTGCCGATCAGCGCCAGACTTCCCGCAATATAAGACCCGATGGCACCCGCGCCAAAGCATAAGATTTTCATAACAGACCTGACTTTCCTGCTGTAATTCAAAAGATAGCTGCCCGGAAATCCTTTCCGAAGACATTCATTTTATTGTACCCTGTTTTCTATAAAGGAAGCATTGATTAATGGGACTCTGCGGACATTTCCCAATGTCCCACACCCGGGACACACGGGACCCGTCCCCAAGTCCCATCAATCAGCGTTTCCATAAGAATCTCCTCATTTCCGTGTTTAACGGGACAATTTCTCTTCAGGCATGGACTCAGCCACTCCGGAGGTCTGGCTCCCTCTTTGCCGGTGAGAAATCAAAAAACCGCGGAAGATCCGCGGTTTTTTGATTACGATAATTCAATTTCAGCCCTGGCGGCCCTGGTACTGAGCGTCACCGAAGCCGAGGATCAGTTTGAAGATCGGGTTCAGGAACAGCAGACCAAGGAAGAAACCAACACCCTTGCCGAAAGCCTTCGCCAGTTTGTATTCACTGATAATTGCAATCACAGCACCCACGCAGGAAAGAATGCTGCCGACATAGCCGATGAAGGTAGTGACCGTCTGGCCATCAGCATTCACAGTCGTTCCGAGTGAGGAAAGGATGGAACCGAGGATCATGCAGGCGATCATGACCCAGGCCATGGTGGAGTTCCAGCTCATGTCGGTGCGGTCCCATTCGTTCAGGAACGGGATGAGGCTGTGCCAGCCCGGACGGCCGGCTTTGGTGAAGATCTTCCAATAGGCAACGACCTGGAGAATGTACCAGGCGATACCAATGACGACAGCAAAAATGCCCAGGGTGGCAACGAAAGCACCCAAAGCGGTTCCGGCAGCAATTGCACCGGTGTTAGAAGTAGTATCCATAATATTCACACCTCTCTTTTTCGGGATAAATGACAAATATCCCTAATATTTCAAGGAAATAATACCGCAAAAATGATAAATTGTATATTCTTTTTGTGATTTTCGTCGCAAAACATACGAAATTTGATGCACATAGGGACGAAGCACATAGGGACGAAGCACATAGGGACGGTTTTTGTGTTGTCGCGCAGCCGACACACAAGAACCGTCCCTGTGTGCGCTCAATTGCAAAAGATAAGGCGCACAAGGGGACGGTTCTCTTGTGCAGGCTGCGCTGCAGCAAGAAAACCGTCCCCGTTGTGCTTTAATTCAAAATCTCATCAAACAATCTTATTCAGTCGGCAGCTTCGGGCGGGATTTCGGTCCCGGTTCATTGATTGCCATTTCAGCTTCTTCCGCAGTCTGCTCGGAAGGTGCAGGCAGGACAACATTCTCAAGACCCGTGGAGGGGAGCTCGTTCACTTCACCGCCTTTGATGGTGACGGTAAAGAGGTCCAGCACATCATCCAGGCTTCTGATCTTGCCGAAGTTTTCCTGGATCTTCGTCAGGGTGCTCTGCACCAGCGGAGATTCCAGAAATTCTTCAGTATCAAACAATTCCGTCTCCTCTGAATCTTCCGAATCAACAGTGAGATCGGGTATCTCAAAGACAAACCAGGAACCGTTCATGAAAATACCGCACATCAGCTGATCCGGTTCGGTGGACAAACCGTTAAGGGCCAAATGGATCAGGACAGGGATCGTGCGTCCCGGGCGGACGATCATACCGATGGTCTGACCGTCCTGACCGGCAGCCCCCATGCCCATATAGAGCACATCTTCAAATTCATCCTGCAGCCATTTCAAAATCGCATCGACATCGGCATCGGTCGGACCGGTTTCAGCTTCCGGTTCCGGGGTAGGTTCCGGTGTGGGAACGGCAGTATCATCAAACAGCGTCAGAACCTGCAGCAGTTCATCCAGAAATCCGATTTCCTGCTTCTGCTCTTCCTTCGCCTGTGCCGCAGCTTCCTCTTCCGCCAGTCTGGTGAAGATATCCTGAATCTCCTGCGGGAAGCTGCTGTAATCCTCCATCATCAAGGCATTGAAAATGTTGGAGATCTTCTCGATCAGCCCGTGCGTTTCAATGCTGATGATCTGCATTCCCCAGTTGCCGTCAGTAAAATTCTCATTGTCGGGCAGCGTAAGGGTCAGCAGGGCGCGGTCAGCGTCAAAAAAATCAGGCATCGTATCGTTTCCTAAACGGGTGGCATCGATAGCCCGCTGCATTGTACCCTGATATTGATCCATTCCCTGAACCTTCAGCATCCAGGGCAGCAACTCGCTGAGCTGTGCATAGTCGGTTCCCGGAACCATGGCACAATCAACTGCAAACCAGAAAGACCGGGCTTCTTCCAGGCTCATCCCGCCCTCATTGACCAGGCGATAAGCCACATTGTTGAGCAGGGACGAATTGGAATGTACACCGCCGGAATCATTGACAGCGGTAGGCGTCTTGACCTTCGGCGTGTAATAGAGGTCCCAGCTGAACTCAGGCTGCTGGAATTGATGCGGATTGCTCATGCTGCGGACGGACGTGGCTGATTTATCACCCATGATCCATTCCGTATCAACATCATTGCCGTTCATCAGGTCGCAGATCTGACCCTGGATGTCGCTCATCGCTTCATTGATGGCGCCGTAGTCGTTCATGTAAGAATTGTAGGTCATCACCGCATCGGTCACACAATGCGTGAACTCATGAGCAATAATATCCAGCGCCTGCGAATAATCATTAGCCAGGGAAGCACCGAACAAAGACCAGCCCAAATAGTTGCCGATAAACGCCGCATTATCGATACGGTTGCGGTGATCGTCGCACATATCATTGAGGATCATGATTGGAGTACCTTTCCCGTCACCGCCAAACCAGCCGATCTCATTGTAATAATCCCAGGCCTTGCAGTAATTGTAAAGGGAAAGGAGACCCACCTGATCCCATTCCAGATTATCCGGACTGGAGAGCAGCACCACACGACCGCCATTGTAAAGAAATTCGTAGCAGTCCGCAACAACGATCTGGCGTTCGATGTTGCCCAGGTAATACATGCCGGTGCGCTTGTCCCGCATCACGGTCACCGTCAGCTCCATTTCCGAACCGTCGGAAAGATCTACATAGCCGGTATAATCCACCGGTTCCATGAATTCGAACACATAAGCCGCATCAAAACCGGTCTCACCGGCTGTGTCCCCCGGCATGATGGTGGCCAGGCTGTAAAGATATTCCCCTTCCATGGTCACATAATGGGCAAGATAGGGGAGTTCATCACCGCGGCCAAGGCGGCTGTCAGGATTGTCTGTGTAAACGACCCAGACAAAACGGGCTCCGTCCTCTTCATCATCGATGGTTATGATCTTGGGAAGGATCATTTTCGCCGTGGTGCCCTCGATCAGGGTCAGCTCCGGCTGATTGTTATCAACGGCATACTGCAGCACGATCTTCTCAGCTTCTGCTGCGGTTATGCCTTCAGATTCTTCCACATCCGGCAGTTCCGTTTCGATGCTGCTGTTAAGGCCGATCATCTTCCCTGCGGGGTCGGCGATCACCTTCACCGCACCGCCCAGGACCGTAGTGTTGGCATACATCTGCTGGAACACATAGTACTGGTTTCCGCCCGCATCAATGAGGGTGCGCCAGTTCTCGAAATGCGTCCGTTCATCACCGCCGAGCAGTTCGATCATGGAATCGACCACTTTGGCCGCATCTTCGATATTCTGAATCGTCTCAGCCGTACAAGTGCCGTCCACAAAAGTCACCCGGTCATTGTGGGTGAAAACCTTCGCGGCATTGTCATTGAGCGCCTGAATATTCTCCAGTGTCAGTTGGTTTTCGAGCTGCACCGCAGTCTGCACGGCAGCTTCCTGAGCCATGGCTGCCTCCGGAGATGCCGCAAAAAAAGCGCCTGCCGCCAGCAGCACAGCCATCAATAAAGAGAATAAGGTCTTATAATTTATCATTTTTTCCTCTCAAAATTGAAATTCATTACGTATGTGTCACGGGGACGGTTCCTTCCGTCACCATGCGGTGACTCCAGGCAACCGTCCCCGTGACACAGGTAAAATACAGTGATCAGCGATAATTCACATCTTCCAGGAATCGATGCAGCCCCCGCGGAGCCTCACTGAGATCAGCGAGGTTGTGGTCACTGAGAGCGATCATTTTGTTTTTCCCGTGATAGTCACTGCCGGCAGTGACATACAGGTCATATTTTTCAGCCAATTCCAGGATCTCGGCATGCATCTGCGGTGTAAAGGTGGAATAATACCCCTCCACCCCCTGCAGTCCATAGCTGAGCAGACGCTTCAGACGATTTTCCATGTCTGCCCCCAGGATCAGTTCATCACCGCTGCCGTAAGAGGGATGAGCCAGCACCGGGATCCCGCCGCTCTGTAAAACAGCGCTGATCGCCTCCTCTGGCCTAAAATAAATATTTGCGATCTTCAGCCGGTTGAGATAGTCAGAAAAGGCATGCTCCTTGTCGGGAACATAGCCGTACTCTACCATCAGGTTAGCCAGGTGAGGCTTCCCGGGATTTTTATTGGCGAAGAGACGGCTGGTATCCTCTTCAGAAAACCCGAACCCGAACTGATTTTCCAGGGCTTCCAGGCGCCGTTTCATTTTTATGATGCGCGAGGAATGCCCTCTGTTCACCAGATCATTGATAGCCGGAGCGGCGGAATCATAACCCAGGCCGAGAATGTGATATTTCCCGAATTCATCCCGGCAGGAAAATTCTACACCGGAGATGAACAGCGGATCGCCCGGACTGCGCTTTTGCTTCACGATATCCGCACCTGCGATGGCATCATGGTCTGTCAGTGAAAACAGGTCGATCCCTGCTGCTTTCACTTTTTCCAGGAGCTCTTCCGGTGAATCCGTCCCGTCTGAAACTGTCGAGTGCATGTGCAGGTCGATTTTATGCAGTCCGCTGAAATTTCCCATCACAGATTTTTCTTCATCCGCAGAATGTTTTTCCCATCCCGGTATTCATATTCGATATCATCCATCAGTTTCTTCGCCATAAAAATACCCAGGCCGCCGATTTGGCGCTTATCAGCGGAAAGCGTCACATCGGGGTCTTCTTTGGCAAGCGGGTTATAGGGGATCCCGTTGTCAGTGAAGGTCAGTAAAACAGCACGCGGATCCTTCAGCAGTTCCATACGTAATTTTGCATCTCCGGATCCGGACCGGTATGCATAGGAAGAAATGTTCGTAAAAATCTCATCCACAGCGACATTGACCTGCATCAGGGTCTTCATGGGACAATCGATCTTTTCCAGAAAGGATTCCACAAACCCGACGACAGAGGGAAGATTTTTGACATCCGCCCCCAGTTCGATCTCCTCGCTGTTCAGGGATTTATTTTCATCTGCCATTGCCGGACAATCTCCATTTCAACAGGTCAGCTATTCTTAATAAGACAACATACCCCGATACCGAACCGTACCGAAGAAAAATGCTTTTTGCTGACTTCCGTTTCGTCTTTACTCAATCGTCAGGATATCAGAGAAGCCTGTCACTTCAAAGATCTCTTTAACGATGTCATTGGCGCCTGTGATCTTCATCTTCCCGCCGGAAGCATTGAGCATCTTCTGTGCAGAAAGCAGAACGCGCAGACCGGCGGATGAAATATATTCCAGCCCGCTGAAGTCCAGCGTCAGGTCATCCACACCGTTCAGGGATTCTTTCAGTTCTTTTTCAAAGACAGGGGCGGTCGTGGTGTCCAGTCTGCCGGAAAGGGCAACTGTCAGTTTTGATCCGTCAAGATTCTTGTTGATTTCCATAATTTCTTCTCCTTATTTGGTTTCGATCTGTTTGATACAGATTTTTCAGCATACGAAAGGCTTCGTTCACAATTTACAATTATACACGATTAATTTCCGTCAACAGGCACTGGTGTTGCGGTTCTTAACACTTCAACCGTGACCCAGCCGTCAAAGCCTTCATTGGTCCGGACACTGATCCAGGTATAACCGTCCGCCTCAACGGTCTCCCCGGTGATCTCCAGCACCGCGTTATTGTAGATGCCGCGGATCACATCCGACTCCAGCGACGGAGTGGTCCGCACCAGAACGCCGGTATCGCCCCGCACGCTAACGATGCCGTAGACCGGTGTCGGGGTGACCACCTTGGTCTTGGTAGGCGTCAGGGTGGGGATCAGGGTCCGTGTCGGCGTGATGGAAGGCGTAACAGTCGCCGTAAAGGTGGCGGTCGTGGTCGGTGTGACCGGGGTGTTCGTTGCAGTCGGCGTCATGGTCGCGGTATGGGTAGCCGTAGCAGTCGCTGTGGTCGTGGGCGTCACCGGTGTAGCCGTGAAGGTAGAGGTCGGTGTGCTGGTGTTGGTGGCAGTCGGTGTAGCGGTATTGGTGGGAGTGGCTGTGGCGGTATTGGTTGGCGTGAAGGTGACCAGGTGGATCTCCTGCAGCATCTCCGCCCGCTGCTGACCGAAACGCTCACGGAAGGATACCGCCAGCAGACCCGTTGCCTCTGCTGCAGCAACAGCACCGAGCCCGATCAAAATAAAAGTCATCAGAATGCTTTTGACATCTGCACTGAAAGCCCGCAGCAGGATGAAAACGATTGCCGCCAGTCCCAGGGCGATGAGACTGCAGACCAGCCCCGTCTCCAGCGCCGGCAGGATCACATGCCGGCTGCCGCAGAAAAAGCCCCAGGCAGCCGTCGTCAGCGGCGCCATCAGGAAGAACATCAGCGATGAACTGAACGCACCCAAAGACAGCGTTTCACTGCGTTTGAGCTGGACCACACAAATCACCGCACTTACGGCAACGACCAGTATGGCGGGCATATTGTACGAAGTGAAAAATGCCGCAGCTGCCTCAGACGGGCTGTGCTGCCCTCTCAGGATCAGCACGGCCGCAGCAGAACCTGCCCAGAACAGCAGCGAGGACAGCAGTTGTTTTCCCAGAGACTTGAGGAAAAAGCGCGGAGACCCGGCCACCGCCGCAAGGGCAATGCCCAAAAACGGCCCACAGAAAGGGATCAGCGCAGCCGCAAGGATCCACAGCGGCTCTGCCTGAAGCATCAGCGCAGCACCCGCACAGGCTCCCGCCAGCAATGCAAGGATGTAGTCACCTAATGAGGGGATCAGTTTATGGGACAGCTCGTTCTGAAAAACCTGCCGGCTGTCTTTCGGCTCGGTATAAAGCCCGCGCTTCTTGTATCTCCGCCGGGCTTCGCTTTCATATTCACTTGTATTCATAGGCTCTCTCTCCATTCCTATTACGCTGAATACATTATAACCGAACCCAAGTTATTTTATATAAAAAATCGCAGATTAATTCATTAAATAACCTTAAATTCGAAAACATTTGCAGAGAAGAACCAGACCTTTCCTTTGGTGATGAAACCACAAAGGTCGTGGTAAATACAATGGGAAACAGAGGGGAAATTAA